>JBMOIK010000070.1:0-14093 GCA_049317365.1 Rectinemataceae bacterium
TGCCACGCCTGGCTTCGATCGCTTCGCTGTAGATGGCGGAGACCCGGGCAGAGACCGCGTGCCAGGTGTAGTTCGCTTCCATGTCACGGCGTCCCTGGCGGCTCAGGGCAGAGGCGAGGCCGGCTTCGCTGAGGAGCCGAAGGACAGCAGTGGTGGCAGAGTCGACCTCACCCGAGGGGAAGAGAAGGCCGTTGTCACCGCTTTTCACGAAGGCGGGGATGCCCCCGACCTCCGAGGCTGCCAGGGGGAGGCCCGCTGCCCAGGCTTCCAAGGCGACGACGCCGAAGGGCTCGTGCACCGAGGGGAGGAGGAAGCAGTCGGCGGCGGCGTAGGCTGCGGCCAGCTCGCCATTGCCGTAGTCGAGCTGCCCGAGGAAGTAGACAGCAGTGGAAAGGCCCAGAGCCCCGGCTTTTTCCCTGAGCTGGAGGAGGTAGTCGGGATTGGTGGCGGGTCCCGCCAGGGCGAGGACGGCTCCGGGGAGGCGTTCGCGCGCGCGCCTGAGGACGTCGATGGCGAGGGCCTGGTTCTTCTGCGGATCTATGCGACCAACAGTGAGGATGAGCTCGGCGCCCTGGGGAATGCCATGCTTCCGGCGGAACTCGAGGCCTGCTTCCTTGGGTGCCGAGAAGCGGCCCGGATCGACGCCGTTGGGCGTGAACTCGATGCGCTTGCCGGGCATGAGGCTGCGGAGTTTTTCGGCCTCGAAGCGGTCGACGCAGAGGATGGCGTCGGCGTCTTCGACAACGCGGCGGCCTCCGAAGGCAAGGCCGATCACCTTCCCCCACTCGAAGGCCTTTTTCGAGGCCTCAGCCAGGTCCTTCCGTTCAGACTCCGGGGCGCTCACCAGGCCTCCGTGGAGCTGGATCACGTAGGGGATGCCCCGCAGCCGGGCAGCTGTGCGGACCAGTGCGCCGAGTCGCTTGCCGGTGTGGAGGTGGAAAATTCCAGGATCGGGGAGGGCCAGGAGTTCGCGGAAGAGGCCGAAGGAGACGAGGTTTCCGCCCTTACGGTCCATGCGCGCGCGGTCGTCTATGGAAAGGCCCCAATAGGGATAGAAGTGCCTGAAGCGCCTGACTTCGACCCCGTCGATGGTCTGGCGGTCGCCGTCGGCGAGGGCCATCGAGGTAAGGATCGAGGCCTCGTCTCCGCCTGACATCTGTCGCCGGGCAAGTTCGAGCACGACCGTCTCGGTGCCGCCCCAGGCATCGCGGACAAACCTGCGGGGAATATGGACGATCCTCATGGCCTGGCCTCCGCGATTGTAGCAATGAGGATGTTCTCGAGGCGGTCGGCGTAGCGCTCGATGCTGAACTCGCGAACGACAGTGTCACGGCCGGCGAGAGCAATGCGCCGCCGCAGGCTCTCGTCGTCGGAGAAGCGGCGAAGGCAGCCTGCGAGGCCTGCATTGTCTTCTTTCCCGAAGATGAGGGCGTTGACGTCATCGACAAGGAACTCTCCGGGACCGCCGTGGCCGACACTGGCGACGGGTGTTCCCGAGGCCATGGCCTCGAGATGGGTGAGGCCGAAGGGCTCGTCCCAGACCGAGGTGAAGGCGAGGGCATCAGCCTCGCGGTAGAGTTCGCCCATCGTGTCAGCAGCCACGCGCCCGAGGAAGCGCGCGTCCAGGCCCAGCTCGCCGGCGCGTGCCTTGAGCTGGGCCTCATAGGCGGGATCGCCGGCGCCGGCGACCGTCAGGGCGAAGTCGGCCTTGCCCGCGAGCGCCACGGCCTCGACGAGGGTGTGGACACCCTTGTAGCGGTGGAGCTGGCCTGCGTAGAGCACGCGGAAGGGTTTGTGGGCGGCTCCGATATCGGCCTTGAGAGGGAAGAGCTCGAGGGGGACACCCTGCATGGCTATCTTTGAGGATGCAAAGCGGGGAGCCTCCGAAGCCAGGCGCGAACGCACGGTCTCGGAGATCGAGACCACAGGGTCGAGGCGGAGTCCCGTCCAGGTGGAGGCCGGATAGACGATGTCCTCGATGAAAGACCTAAGTAGGCCCTTGATTCCCTCCCGCGATCCCGGCATGAAGCCCAGGACATGGTCGTCGTTCATCGTGTAGACCGTGGGGAAGCCCTCGGCCTCGGACTCGCGGGCCGCAGCCAGGCCCAGCCTGAGCTGGCTCCAGACAAACACGAGGTCGGGCTTGAAGTCGCGCAATGCATCCCGGGTAGCCCGGGCGTTCGGTCCCTCTGCGGACTGGCGCCCCGAACGGGCAAGTCTGGCTTTTTTCCCGAAGGACAGGGAGAGGCGGAGGGTCCGGAAGAGCTTCTCGCCCACAGGCCCGGAGTTCCGGGCCGTCAGGGCAGTCTGCCCTTTCACGGCCGTGGTAAGGACCGCGACCTCGTGGCCTCGCGCCTTGAAGGAGGCGACAACCCTCGCGCAGAGGATCTCGTAGCCGCCGAGGACCTCCGGCGGATAGAGGTTGGAAATGAAGAGTATCCTCATGCGTCCCTCTTGGTGAATACGGGTTCGATATCCGTGACTATGACTCCGAGTATGCGCTCCCTGCCGATCTCGTCGAGGGCCCGCGCGACCTTTGCGGGAGTGACCGTCCTTGAGCGGATGACGAGGATTATCGCGTTGCAGAGACCCGCGATCATGGCCGCGTCTGCGCAGCTGAGGATGGGTGGGGCTTCGACGAGGATCATGTCGAATACATCGAAGGTTTCGCCCAGGAGTTCTGCGAAGCGGGTGGAACCCAGGAGGTCGGGGTAGATCTCCTCGGTACCGCGGCCGATCAGCTCCACGCCAGGCATGACCGAAGGGACGGCTATGTCTGCCAGGCCTTCGGCGCGGTAGACGAGGTAGTCGCGGAGTCCCAGAGGGAGACCCTTCTCGTCGGCTGCGAGGCTGTCGAGAGGCCAGGCCTTCGCACTGCTCCTGGTTTCCGCGTCCAGGATGAGGACACGTTCGTCGGCACGTCCCCAGGCGAAGGCCAGGTTGGCGGCGATGACGCTTTTGCCTGAGTCGGGCAGGACCGAGGCGATAAGGATCTTCTCGCCCTTGCGGGAAAGGAGGCGACGGAGCTTGAGGGCGAGCATGCGGAAGTTCTCGAGGTGGATCGGATCTTCCTTCCCACCTGGCATGAGGCGCTTCCTGTCGACGCGGGAAAGGGTAGCCAGGACCTTGAGGCCGAGGGCGGCCGATGCCTCCTTGCCGGACCGTATCCGTGAGTCGAGGAGCTCAAGGAGGATAAGGGATCCCCAGCCCAGGGCGAGCACGACAAAGGCCGCTCCGATGGCGAGGGTTTTCTTGTTGGAGCTGGCTGCGAAGATAGGGACAGGCGCCTTGGCGATGATGGTGAAGTCGCTGGTCCCCTTTTCGAGGGAGGTCCGTGCCTGCTGGACGAGGCGCTCGAGACCTTTTTTCTCAGCCTCGAGTCCGGCGGAATCGGTGCTCAGGTGGGCATATTCCTTGTTGACGGCTGGTAGCCCGTCGATGGATGACTGGATCCTGGCTACCGAGGCGTCATAGGCCTGGACATTGCCCTCGGCCGACACCAGCTCGAGCTGGGCCTCGAAGCGCTTCAAGGAGAGTTCCTCGACGAGTCGTTCACTCTGGGAGCTGCTGGCCGGCAAGGCGGTCTGAAGCGAGCGCAGGTTTTCTATCTCGGTCAGGAGGGAGGAGAGCTCGGGATCCTCCTGGCTGGCAGCCTTGGCCTTGGCCTTTTCGGATTCAGCGAGATCGAGTTCCGCCTTGGAGGCCAGGCCTTCGGAATAGAGTTGTTTTATGCGGTCGTACTCCGAGCTTCTGGTGACAAGGTCCGCCATGGCGCTCCGGCGCGCCTTGACGGCGTCGAGTCTCATGTTGATCGAAGCTATCTTGGCTTCGATCTGGGTGCTGTCCATCTTCTTGCCTGCGTCGGACTTTTCCTTGGCGATCTTGATGTTCAGGTCTGCCATGCTGGAGTCGAGGCTCTTGATCTGGATCCTGAGCGAGTTCCTCCTCGAGGTGGCTTCGTCCTTCAGGCCCCTCATCTTGATCAATTCGAGGACGTACTGCTCGCTCTCGTTCTTGAGGGCAACGATCTGGTTTTTTGCGACAAAGGCGGCAAGTTCACCTGCAGTTTTATCGTAGCCTGCAGTGACGTCCTTGAAGCGGGATTCGAGCTGGTCACGCATCGTGACGAGGGTTTCCCTGTTGATCTTTGAGTTGGTCTCGGTAAAGACCTGGACCATCGTATTGGCGATCTGGGCCGACATCTCCGCGGAGTCCCAGGTCGCCTTGATCATGAGGAGGTCGGTATCCTTCTGGGTCCGGACATCGATGGCGCTCCCGAGGCTGTTGATCGGAACCTGGAGATTCAGGGTCGAGCGAACCGCCTCGAGGTTGGCGCCGATCTTGATCGTGTTGAGAAGGGTCTTGATCTGCACGGTAGCGATGGTCGTCTTGTCTTTCTGGGAGCTCTGGCGGTAGACGAAGGTGGTGGTCGGGTCGATGTTCTGGAGGACCTCGTAATCGTTGGAGATCTGGTTTTCCACCGGCTTGTAGAGGAGGACGCACTCCGCTTCGTAGGTGGACGAGCCAAACAATGTCCCGGCGGCGATGCCCGCGCCGATGGCGACGACCGCGATCGCGGCCAGGATCAGTTTCCGGGACAGCACCGCCGCGATGATGGTGCCGATGTCGGTCATCGAGGCTGCGTCGGCCTGGAGGGGTATCTTGGGAATTGGTACGGATCGTGGCGTGGGCACGCGGGGGGCGGTGCGCCGTTCCGAATCGGAGCCAGTGGAGGCAGCTTCGCCGGGGGCCTTGGGTTCGGGTGCCAGGCCGGGCAACGCGTCGTTGGGCACGGCTGCCCGGACTTCCGGAGCAGAGGCTGCTGCAGCTGCAGCCTGTGTGGCGGACTCCGGCAGAAGGTAGGTGGTGGCCAGGCCCCGGGCTTTCCGCTCGGCGGAGGCGGCATCGAGGGCCTCCAGTGCCGCAGGCTCGATGTGTGCCACTCCGCGGAGGTCCACGACAAGGTCCACGTTCCCCAGGGTCAGGAGCCTGGCCGCGAAGGCCTTGCCCTTGGCTTCGCCCAGGGACTCGCCCGAAAGCCGGACTGTCCGGGCTTCCCCGCTCATGATGACGCCTTCCTGCGGCCGCCGAAGAAGAGGCGACGCTCGGATCTGTCGAGGGACAGGAGGGCGAAGGAGGCAGCGAAGACGGCGATGCCGATCGCACCGATAATCGCAATTGTGCCGAGGTCCCGTGAGGGCAGGAGGAGGGCCAGTCCGTACATCGCGGCGAACTGGAAAGCTGCGGGTATCACCAGTTTGAACCAGACGCGGAGCAGGAGGTCCCTGCCCTTGAGGCCGATAGAATGGTAGGCCCTGAGCGGCAGGACGATGCCGTCGATGAGGAGGCTTGCGACAAGGGTGCCCAGGGCGATGCCGATGGCGCCGAGGGCGAAGGCCAGGATGATGCTCACGGCCAGGTTGACGAGGGCCGAGGAGGACATGACCCGGGACGCCCAGACGTGATCGCCCTTGAGGGTGAGGTAGGCGGCGCAGGGCAACTGCACGGAGATGATGACAAAGGCGGTCGTCAGTATTCCCAGGATCGTTCCATAGGCATCGTAGCCGGGACCTGCCCAGGCGGCCAGGAGGGGACCGCCCAGGGACCAGGAGGCTACGGCGATGGAGCCCGCCATGGCCCCGGAGTATTTGGAGGCGTTGGTCAGGAAGAAGCGGGTCTTCTCCGGCTCCTTTGCCGGATCGAGGCGGGCGATCGAGGGGGTCAGGGCGTTGACTGCCTGCTTGACGAGGATGAATCCGTATTCCGCCGCACGTCCGGCCACGCCATAGCCGGCTACGACCGCCAGTGGTGCGAAAAACTTCAGTATTATGAGGTCTGATTGCATGAGGATGGCACTGGCTACCTGCACCATGAAACTCGATCCCGAGTAGGAGAAGGCTTCCCGGAAGCGTGCCATGGAGATCCGGCGCAAGGAGAGCCGGATCGGCGTCTCGTTCTGCTTCATGGCACGGCGTGCGGCGAGGTAGACTGCGGCCATTTCAAGGGCAGATAGTCCCAGGCCAGCTGCCGCGACTCCGATGGTGCCGACCCCGCTGTTCAGAAGGCCCCAGACGGCTGCGCCATAGGCGACCGACGAGATGATCTGGACGCTGTTGAGGAGGAAGAGCCTGTCGCTGCCGAAGACCAGGCCGCGGAGGAAGCCCGCCGGTATGCCGACCGCAGTGACGCGGAGCCCGAGGAGGAGAAAGAGGGTGCTGCCCTCGGAGGCGAGATTGCCTGGAATGCTGAAGATCCCCGAAAAGAGCATGGAGAGGACCAGGACGGCGACGGTTCCTATGGTCGAGGCCGCGAGGTGGACGGCGAGGGAGGTCGACAGGAGCTCGTCGCGCCGTCCCGCCTCCTCGGGCGAACGGGACTCGGCTGTCCATTTTACCGTGCCCGCCCCGAAGCCCGCGTCGAGGGACTGAAGGAAGCCCAGGAGGGATGAGGACAGGATCCACAGGCCATAGCGCTCGCCACCGAAGGACCGGGTCATCACCGGCACGAGGAGGAGGGCGACGATGGCTGCGACAATGAAGCGTAGCCAGTTGGAGACGGCTCCCAGGAGCACTTTTCGCGAGCCCTTCATGAGGCCACCTTGCTACGGCTGAATGCGAGCCCGAGACCCGACTCGCCTGACATTTCGGACCGCGATACTGCAGCGGCCATGATCGCGGAAACCGCGAAATACTGGGAAATCACCGGCGTGATACGGAAGGCCCATTCGAAGAAACAGGAGGTGAAGAGGGCGTATTGCCCTGCCAGCGTGGCGATGACCACCTGGGGAAGGAAGCCGAGGGCGGCTTTTTGTGCCTTCGAGCGCTTCTTGAGGAGGAAGCCGATCAGGGGGACCTGCACCATCACAAAGACCAGGACCAGGACGATCAGGCCGATGTAGCCCGTCTCGGCGGCTGTCAGCAGGTAGAGGTGATGGGCCACTCCCGACTGCTCCTCGTCAGCCATGACCTCTACCTGGGCGCGGTACTTTTCAACAGTGGTCATCGTATATGAGAAGTTGTTGAGCCCTACCCCGAAGAAGTGTTCGGCGGCCATGAGCCTGGCGGCGACGTTGAATTCGTCACGGGCCTCGGCGCTCGACTCAGGCGCATTTTTTACACGGTCGATGAGGGTGTCGGAGACCATGATCCCGCCGATGACGGAAGCCATGACAAAGACCACCGCGGCTGCCCGCGAGCGCTTGCTGGCTTCCCTTCCGTTGGAGACCAGGAGGGACGCGAAAACGGAGACGCCAGCCAGGAGGATGCCGAGGCGCGACTGGGTGGCCAGGACCGCGACGAGGGCGGCCCCCACCGCTCCGAAACCCAGGAAGAACTGGATGCGCCCCATCTTGTGGTCGCCGAGGATCCAGGCGAAGACGGGGGCAGCGGCGAGGTTGACGTAGAGGGGAATGGAGTTCGAGTGGTCGAAGGTGCTGTTGACGCGGTACATGTGGTCCACGAACTTCTGCTTGGCACCCATGAGGCCTACCACCAAGAGGCCGAATATGAGCCCCCGGAGCACTCCCTCGTAGAAGACCTGGGGATCGGCCTCCATCCTTCCGGCCGACCAGACCAGCCAGTACAGGAAGAGCATCCTGAGCATTTTCCAGATCGTGAAAAAGCCATAGAGCGGCATCAGGGAAGTCATGACGCCGATGAGGCCCAGGGCCAGGAAGAGGCAGAAAACCAGGAATCCCGAAGGGACTGTTTTCCTGGAAGCTTCGACGAGGGGCGCCCGCATGGAGCGTGAAAGCAGCAATCCAAAGGCGAACATGTCGGTAAGGGTCAGCTCGAAGCCGCGGTCAGTCCCCCGGTAGGACTCGTTCGAGATGAAGTTCACCCCCGAGATGTCCCCGATGGCGATGCACCCCGTGAGTCCCATCCAGCACAGGGAGCGGAAGGTCGCGTTCCGGGCGGAAAGCATTCCAATTATGGGAATCCCCGAAAGGACGATGCCCAGAAAGATAAAGTACTTCACGCCATCCTCAGTTGTACCGCTTCCAGAGTCCGATGAAGGCGTATATGAAGGTGAATGCCGAGATGCTGCCTGACATCATTCCTCCCCGCCCGCTTCGGCCAGGGCCTTCGAGGCAGATTCTACGTCATCGAAGATCCTGACCTTGAGTTTCAGGAACACAAGTTCGAAGGCTGCCTTGACTGTGGGCGAGGGCCGCGCCAGGACGAGCTCGCCTCCACGTTCCTCGAGGTCTCGGGCCAGCGAGATGAGGGCTCCCATCCCGCTTGAGTCGATGAAATCGAGGCCGCTGAGGTCCACAACCGCCCAGACGCAGGCGCCCGCCTGCTCGCGGAGGGAGCGCAGGAACCTGTCCTTGTTGCCCGCATCGAGGAAGGCACCCTTCAATGCGATCAATTGTACCTTTTTCATGGGACCTTTCCCGCTCCGGCGAGGAGCTTCGCCGCCATCGCAAGGAGCCGTGGTCCGAAGACCAGGGCTCCCGCGATCACTGAGGATAAGGCCGCCAGAAGGACGGCCCCGGAGGCGGAATCCTTCGATCCCTTGGCTCCGTAGCTGTAATGTTCGGTCGACAGGTCCACGGACAGCTCGAGGGAGGTGTTTTTCGCCTCAAGGGCGAGGACAAGGAAGCAGTTGGTCAGAATCAGGACCCATTCCACGCGATCGATGCCCAGGAGGAGTCCGAGGGCAATCGCCAGCACGAAGCAGGCGGATTCGAAGCGGAAGTTCCTCCCGGTGAGGAAGGCGAAGACCAGTCCCTTGGCCGCGTTGCGGAGGCTGGCGCGGAAGCTGCGGTTCTTGCCCGCGCCCGAGCCGGCTGCGTCCTCGGCGATGAAGAGGATCAGGCGCTCGGCAAGACCCTGTCGGAAGCCACCTGAACCGACTTTCATGGCGCGGCTCCCGGGGGAGGGGTTTCGAAAATACCCACGTAGCTTGAGAGCGGCAGGCCGGAAGCGGTGATGGCCGCGACTGCTGCAAGGAAATACCCCGATTTTTCCCGCTTGAGCGAAGCATGGGCTTCGGCGAGGCTGGAGGAGGCGGTGAGGGAGTCGAGGAGGGTCGCTGTTCCTGCCTCGACGAGCTTGGCCCAGGCTTTAGCCCGCGTTTCGCGGTCTTTTTCGAGGCCTTGCAGGCGGGTGATCCTCGTGCTGCGGAGTTCCATCGCGCGCCGGGCTTCGGCGAAGCGCAGGGAGGCAGTTGCGCTCGCTGCCGCCACTGCTTCGCTCCTTAGGCTCGTGATCATGGCGGCCTTCTGGTCATGCTCCGCAGCAGAGGAACCCAGGGGAATGGAGAGGTTGAGCGATCCTGATCCCGAGGGGGAGAGGGGCTGGGTAATCGTTGGCATCGCCTTCAGTTCCAGGGTCACGCTTAGAAGGGGGGCATTGCCGAGGGCCTCGACAGCGAGTTCGGTGGCACGGAGATCCCAGGGCTCTGCGGCTTCAGCGACCGCGATTGCCACAGGATCGGCGGAACCGAGCAGCACTTCGAGCTTGCCTGCGATGAGATAGAGGTCCTCGGCATCGAAGGAAGCCGAAGCCTCGGGGGGAGTGGCGAAGGATGCGGCCCGGGCTTGCCTGCCAAAGGATTCGGCGTTGTAGCGCAGATCCTCGACCTCGATCCTGGCCCGCGCCACGGCATCCTGGCTCTGGGCGAGCTGCGAATAGGAGAGGAGTCCCCTGCCGAAGTCGATCTCGATGCGCCGAGCTTCCTTTTCCAGGAAGGCGACCTTGGCGCTGGAGAAGACAGCATCGGCACTCGCAGCTCCCGAAAGCGAGGCGAGGTTGGCGGCGCCCAGGATGCGATCCACTGCGCTCCTCTCGTTTCCGCGCAGCCTCCCGGAAAGCTCGAGGGCCCGCAGGCGATCCGAGGGACTGGACTCGAAGGTTGCCGCGCCGGCAAAGCGCACTGCGCTCGACATCGACAGGACGGGGCCTGCGCTGATGAAAAGGGGGGCCGTACCCGAGGCGCGGGAGACGGTGGCAGCGGCCCCGGCGCCGATTGTCCAGGCGTAGGCGTCGATGCTCGTGGTGGGGGATGCGAGCTGGAGGGTGGCTGCAGGATCGATCTGGATTGTTCCGAGGCGGGCATCGGCGGACCAGGGCGAGGCCAACTCCCCAGACCAGCTGGGACCGGGCGGCCCGATGACCAGGCGGCTTGTGTCGAGGGCGGAAGCCGAGGACCGGGCATGGTCCACGGACTCGACGACACCCTTGAACCAGACTATTTCCTCGGCGAAGGCGTGGCACCCGAACAGGGACAACACGATACACGAAACCAGGAGGTTTCCACGTCTCTGTGGCATTCGCACAGACTATTGCATCGCAGCATCGGCCCGCAAGCACTTGCCAAACCCCGATCAAGTCCCGATTATCGGAGTCATGGATGAGGACAAAAAATCAGTGGAGACGGTCCTGATCGTCGATGACGATCCGGGTACTGTGCAATACCTCGCTCAAATCACGAAAGAGGCGGGCTATTCGGTGCTCGCGGTGAGGTCGGCGGAGAAAGTCCTTCCCATCCTCAGGGCCAAGCGCCCCGATATCGTGCTGCTCGATGCGACCATTCCCGACATCGATGGCTACGAACTCTGCGCCCGCATCCTCGCGGAGCCCGGCCTCGGCCACACTCCCGTCATGTTCATCACGGGAAAGCAGGCAGTCGAGGATGTCGTCAAGGGATTCGAGGCTGGTGCGGTCGATTACATCATAAAGCCGGTCAGGAAGGTCGAACTGCTGGCGCGCATGCGCAACCATCTCGATCGTCGGCATTATGAGCGTTTGCTTTCCAAGGAGCGGGAGCGGTTCCGGCTCCTCACGAACAACGTGGCCGAGGTCTATATCCTGTTCGACGCGAGCTTTTCGATGATCCGCTACGTCAATCCAGCCTTCGAGCGCATCTTTGGCGCTTCCCTGGGACGCTTGCCGGCCAATGCGAAGCTGTTTTTCAAGCTTTTCGACGAAGCCGAGGCCGGCGCCATCATCGAGAAGATGGAACTCGCGATTACCCTGGACCGGAGTTTCAGCCGCGAGTCCAAGCTGCGCAGACCCGATGGTACGCTTCGCTGGGTCTGGTCCCGAGCCTATGCCATCGAGGGCGAAGAGGAGCATGGCTTCGTCTGCGTCATCGAGGACATCACCGACCGGAAGGTGGCGGAGCAGCAGTTGCTCGAGGCCCTCGAGAAGGAGGCCAGGACGGCTGGGGCCATCCAGCAGAGCCTCCTCATGAATGAGGCGGAACTCACTGCTCCCGGCGTCGAGTCCATCCTGTTTTCCCGCCCCTCACGGAACATCGACGGTGATTTCTTTGACGTGTATCCCTTCGAAGGAGTCTATTCTTCGAATTTCGATGTGGTCGTCGGCGACGTCATGGGCAAGGGCATCCATGCGGCCCTCATCGGAGCAGGCGCCAAGTCGCGCTTCCTGCGCGCCCATGCGAGCGTCGGAGGCCGCTGTGGAGGCGACCGGCTTCCGGAAATCAGCGAAATCGTCGAGTCTGTCGATCGGGCAATGGCCAAGCAGCTGATCGGCCTTGACTCCTTTTTTACCGTGCAGTACATGCGCTTCATGCAGAGCCGCGGCTACCTCGAGTACGTCGATTGCGGGCACATGCCCATCGTCATCTGGGATGGCAATGCCTGCTGGGCCTACAAGGGAATGAATCCCCCGATCGGTTTCATGGAGAATCAGGTTTTCACCTCCTGCCGAGTCCCCCTCCGGCCAGGCAACACGGTCCTCGTGTACTCCGACGGTGTAACCGAGTGTGCGGGCCCGGATGGCGAACTCTTTGGCGAAACGAGGCTCCTCGATTCGATCCGTCGCAATGTGGCGCTTGGGCCCGCAGCACTGGCTGGGCAGCTCCAGGTCGAGCTCGAGGCCTATTCGGAGGGCGTGGCCTTCCATGATGATGTCACCCTCGCAGTTTTCAGGATCGGCTCCGAAGGCGCGCCCCCGCCAGCACGACTGGACCTAAGCATCGGTTTTCCTGCCGACCTCGACGCATTGCAGGATATACGGGCCGCAGTCGCGAGGCTGCTTGAGGCCTACAGCATCACTGAGATCGGTGAGCGCGAACGCGACCTCGCGGTGCTTGCCGCGAGCGAGGCTGCCTCGAACGTCATCATCCACGGCCTGGGCAATGATCGCAGCCTGAGCTTGACGGTGAGGCTCGAGGCGCGGGATGACTGGTATTCCATCATCTTCCGGTATCAGGGCCGGGACTTCGACTGGACCCGAGACCGCAAACCCTCGGTGCTGGCCCTGGACGAAAGCGGCTATGGCCTGTACATCATCAAGAGCACAATGCGGAGCTTTGTGGTCACGCACAGCGACGCTGGCTCCATCGACATGATCCTCGCTGGGGATGTGAGGAGGGGAGCATGAACGCAGACAAATACAGGCGCCTCCTGCACGCCTCGGCACAGGCGGTCGGTCTCCTTCTCCGGGAACGGGATCCCGGGGTTGCCATTCCCGGGAGCCTGAAGCTCATCGGCGAGGCCTCCGAAGCGGACAGGGCCTCCCTTTTCCGCTGCAGCTATGACGAATCGGGGGCAGGGAGCGCCAGCCTGGCCTTCGAGTGGAATTCTGAGGCCTGTGAGGCGCAGGGGGACAATCTGAGGCCTCCGGTCATTCCCTTCAGCAAGCTTGCGAGCCTCATCGAAGGGTTCAGGGAAGGCAGCTATTATTATGGTATCCAGAGCGAGCTCCAGGATGACACGCAGGATCATCCCCTGTCCCGGGGCCTGCGATCCTTCCTGGTCCTCCCCATCATGGTTGCTGACAAGCTCTGGGGCTTTGTCAGCCTCGGTGTCTGCACCAGCGCACGGGAATGGAGCGATGCTGACACGGACTGCTTTTTTTCGTACACGGCTTCCATCGGATCCGCGGTGGATCGTTCGGAATCGGAGCAGGCCCTCAAGGCTGCCAAGGAGGCAGCCGAGGAGGCGAACAGCTCGAAGAGCTTTTTCATCGCGAATGTCTCCCACGAGATCAGGACACCGCTCAATGCCATCCTTGGCTTCTCGGAGCTCATCTCCGAGCGCATGGCCGATCCCCAGACCCTCCACTACATCAGGGCGATCAAGACAGCGGGGGACAGCCTCCTTTCGCTCATCAACAACATCCTCGATCTGTCGAAGATGGAGGCGAGCCGTCTCGAGCTCCAGCTGGAGGCGATGGACCTCCGGGATTTCCTCCACGAGGTAGAGACGGTCTTCGGGACCCGGGTCAAGGAGAAGAGCCTCATGTTCAGGCTCCGCGCCGAGCCCGGCCTGCCCACAACGGTATGCCTCGACCAGACCAGATTGCGGCAGATCATCTACAACCTCCTGGGCAATGCCTACAAATTCACCGAGCGGGGCTCGGTCTCGGTCGAGGTCTCGGCGGGGCCGGAGCCAGGGGGGAGGGTAGAGCTGTCCTTCGCGATCGTCGATACCGGGGTGGGGATTTCGCGTGAGCTTTCGGAGGCGATCTTTGTTCCCTTTACCCAGATCAGTGGTCTCGATTCTCGCCGGACGGGAGGCACTGGCCTCGGGTTGACGATTTCAAGGCGTCTTGCCTCGCTTATGGGCGGACGTATCGAGCTTCAAAGCGAGCTGGGAAAGGGCAGCCGATTTACGCTGGTACTGCCCCAGGTTGAAGTCGTCTCCGCTTCGCGTCTCCCTGCGCCGATTCCTGCGAAGGGTCCCAAGGTCTTCATGCCCGCCGATATTCTCCTCATTGAGGACAACTTCCTCAACCGAATGGTCATCAAGGGAAACCTCAAGGACAGCGGCCTCGAGGTAATCGAGGCTGAAAATGGGCTGCAGGGCCTCGAACTCGCCCGTGCCATCATGCCAGCGCTGATCCTCCTCGACATGCAGATGCCCGAAATGGATGGCAAGGAAGTCCTGATCCGGCTCCGGAACGACCCGATGACCTCCACGATTCCGGTCATCGTTCAGACAGCAGGGGTGATTTCCAGCGATGAGGAGATCGTACGGAGCCTCTGCGACGGCTTCCTCAAGAAGCCCTTCATGAAGGCAGAGCTCATCCAACTCCTGTCGCTCTATCTTCCCTCCTTCGAGGAGTCCTCCATCGAACGCTTTTCTGGAGAAGCGGTTTCGGAAAAGGGCCGGGACAACC
>JBMOIK010000071.1:0-13839 GCA_049317365.1 Rectinemataceae bacterium
CAAGGTCATCACCTCCCCCTGGGGCTTTGCGATGAGCCCGCGCCGCGTCACCGTATCGACGATCGGTGTCCTGCCCGGCCTCCGCCGCTTCCTCAAGGAGAGCGAATGCCACCTCGCCGTCAGCCTCCACTTCCCTTTTTCCGCCGAGCGCCAGCCCTTCATGCCCGTCGAGGGCGCATACGCATTGCCCGAACTCATCGCAACACTGAGGGCCCACGATTTCGGCGGCCAGCGCCGCCTCTCCTTCGAGTACATCCTCTTCGAGGGCCTCAACGACGCGCCCCGTCACGTCGCCGAGCTTACGCGCCTCCTCCGCGGCCTCGACTGCCGGATCAACCTCATCGCCTTCCACGCCATCCCTGATGTACCCTTCGTGCCAGCCTCCCGCGAACGCCTCGAGTGGTTCCGTTGCGAACTCGAGCGGCGCAACTTTACCGCGACCATCCGCGCCTCGAGGGGAATGGACATCCAGGCAGCCTGCGGGCTCCTTTCGACGAGGACTCTGGAAGGCACCTGAAACGGTGTCATGCCACAGTGCCGGTCACTGGCGATGAAGCAGACCGGATAGCTCAAATAGTGGTTGAAGGTCTTTGTCTGTATAGGACCACGACCTGCGGGAAAATCGACCCTTCTCGGCCAGATGGCTGCGGACCTCCTGGCCCAGGGCACGGCGAGGGAAAACCTTGTCTTTATCAACTTCCAGGACGACAGGCTCAAGCAGCTCCGCGCGGGCAGCTTTGACCTTATCCCCAGCGCGTACTACGGCCTCATCGCCACCCGGGATGAGGAGGGGATGGTCGGAAAGGAGGGCAGAAACATCCATATCATACTAATTGCACGGTTCTTGACTGTTTGGTAGGCCGGGGATTTCATGAGGGCTTACCCCCTGATGCTATGAGGGTTTTCCCCTCGGCAACGCAGACAGATTATGCGCCATAGTGAAACTGATCTTTTTACGTTCCAGGAGGTCGGACACATGGCAAGGAAAATGGGATTTAGGATTTGGCTGCCTGTCGCACTCCTGGTCCTGCTCTGCGCCTGTCCGACAGCGCCTGCAGGGGATACAGGTACGACAGCGGTCAAGGCCATCGCCGCGCTCACGTACGCGGATTTCGGCTTCCCATCTGGCAGCGAAGCTGCGGTTTCGACCTCCTTCACCGTCCCGCTTTTAAAAGACGGCGCGACCTTCACGTGGAGCTCGACATCGAGCTACGTGAGCAAGATCGACCAGTCAGGGGACAAAGGGCAGGTTTTCCTCGCCATTCCCGACACCATTGCCGAGGGCACGGAAGTGACACTGAGTGTCGCAGCCACTGCAGCACGATCGACGGCGGCCAAGGACTTCATTGTCAAGCTCCACGCCATCAGCGACGCGACCGAGGCTGCGACGGCAGTCGCCGCCGGATTGACTTCCGGACTTCTCGACCTTTCGGGTACCGACTCTGCCACGAGCCTGACCGGTTCCTTCACTCTTCCCATCGCTGGAAGCTACGGTACAGAAATCACCTGGGTAAGCAGCGATCCGGCGGCCATCACCGTCGATTTGATTACCGGTAAAGCGAAGGTTCTTATACCCTCGACCGGGGCGAGTGCCACGCCGGTCACGCTCACGCCCACCGTCAAGAAAAAGAATGGTACGGCGACGAAGGCTGGCAATCCGATCACGGTGACCGTGCCCCCCATCACCGCCCAGGAAGCGGTCGACAAGGACCTCATCGCAATAACTCCGGATATCTGCACGTTCGGAAGCGCGAGTACGGACACGCCACAGTCGATCACCGGCAACTTCAGACTTCCAACCACCGGCGACCGGGGCACAGTGCTGACCTGGACCTCAAGCGATCCGGCAGTGGCCAGCCCAAACAACACAACTGGTACGGTTACCGTCACCCCGGCTGTGGCCGAAACCTCAGTGACCCTGACCGCCCTGGTTTCCCAGCCTGCAGCTGCCACGCAGCCCACTCCGGGAACTGCCACTATCACTGTGAAGGTCAAGGCCAAGGGGACGATAGCCGCCACCACCTACATAGTCACCTTTGACAGTCAATCCGCCGGTACGGCAGCCTCGCCTGCCAGCGCCTCGGTCACCCAGCCTGAGACGACAGTGAAAAACCTGCCAACTACACCCGTCAAGGCAGGCTTTACCTTTGCTGGCTGGTACAGCGACACCTTGGGCGCGGGCACCTCGTTCACTGCAAGCACGGTAGTCACCGCGAGCCTCACGGTCTATGCAAAATGGGAGGGGCCCATCGTAGCCTACGCTGGAACCGGCGAGACAGGCACGATCAATGGTCCGCGCCTCTCGGCCACCCTGAGCTCTCCTCAATACATTGCATTCGATGCATCAAGCAATATTTACTTCACAGAACAGAACTACTGCATCAGGAAGATCGATGCCCTTAGCGGCGTCGTGAGCCTTTTCGCCGGCTCCCTGCAGACATACAACAAGAGCTCAGGTGATGTCGATGGGGCGGCGGCTTCGGCCTGGTTCTACCAGCCCAGCTGCCTGGCTTTCGGGCCCGACGGCACCCTCTATGTGGCTGATACTGGCAACCACAAAATCAGGGCAATCGCCGGCGGGCAGGTCAGTACCTACGCGGGCATCAATTATACCTATCCTGTAGTGAAGCCCGCCCTGGATGGTCCCCGCCTCAGCGCTTACTTTACAACCCCTGTCGGCCTGGCCTTCGGACTTGATGGCTGCCTCTATGTCTCCGACTCCGGGGCCTACACGATCAGGAAGATCGATGCCAGCGGGACCGTGTCTACCTTCGCTGGTACTGGTACAAAGGGCACATCGGACGGGGCTGCCATCCAGGCAAGCTTTTCCAAGCCTGGCCCGATGGTCGCTGATGCGAGCGGCACCCTCTATGTCCTCGATGAAGGCTTGATCAGGAAAATCACTTCCAGCGGAACGGTCTCGACCCTCGCAGGTGGAACTACTAATGCTGTGCAAACCTACTCAGGCATGAATGTCCAGACAGATTATCCAGACGGTCAGGGCAGCGCGGCTGGATTTTACGCGCCACAAGGCATATCAATCGGCAGCGACGGAAACCTCTACGTGTCCGACCTCACATCTTCAGGCAGCGGAAGCCGCATCAGGAAGATAACGCCTGCTGGACTTGTATCGACGATAGTCGGACCAATCCGCAGCCTGGGGCCTACCGTCATCGAGACAGCCCCGATCCAGTTCCCCACGGATCCAATCCTGTCCCACAACGGAATGAACCGGCCCTGGGGCATTGCCTTCCTGCCCGGCTCCATGGAGCTTTTTGTTGCAGATGTCTATCAGTACAGCAACCGGATCTGGAAGATCCGCATGCCAGTCCAGCAACCGGATCTGGAAGACCCCCATATCCAAAACCGGCAGGCGGCAGGGCCCTGAAGATCAGGCCGGGGTCAGGCCTTGGGGTCCGGCCTAAAGGCCCAGGAGGGTAGCCTCCCGTAGCTCTGCCCTCCCCCTGTCGCGCTCGAAAATCCTGCGTCCGCACAGGATAGCCTGCCTCGAATACACGAGATTCTCCGTCCCCACGGCACCGGGATCGATATCGCGCCCGAGGGCGAGGCCCAGGAGCTAGGCCGCCAGAATCCTCGGATCCGCCTTGAGAATCGGGATCAGGACTTTTATATCGAGGGCTTTGTCCATCGCAGGCATGGTATTACGGCGCTCTATAAAAAAGAACCGTCCCTCGGGGACGGCTCTCTTCGACAGCGCTACATGGACCGGCTAAAGACTCTCGCCCTCGGCCTGAGCCTTGCGGGGCTTGCGCTCCCTCGGGGCCTTGGCGGGCGCCTCATCCTCGGTCTCCTCAGGTTCCTCGTCGGCGACCTCTGCCTGGAGCTCCTCGAGGAGGAGGGCCTTGAGGATCCTCGACACGGTCTTGGAATTGGTCTTGTACTTGCGCTTGCACTCTTCTTCAGTCATCGCCTGGAGCTCGACGAGTTTGTCGAGGACAAGGCTAGTTTCTTTTGCCACAGCAGCCTCCTTGGTTTGGGTCTCACCTTTATACCGAAATGCGCCCCGAGAGTCACGCGGGAGGGTGGAGAAAACACCGCAGTGGCAGGCCTATTTTGAGGCTGGCTCGATCACGCGATAGGCATCCTCAATCAGTTCCAACGTGAGGGGGAAGTCGGCAGGCTCGAAGCGGTAGACCTCTCCATCGACTTGGAACAACAGTGGAGCAGGGTACTCGATGACGAGGCGGTTCGCGCTGAATAACTTGACATTGGGGAAGGCCGCGTGGCCACCGTCGCTGAGCGGGCCTTTTATCTTCAGTTTTCCCCACAGCGACATGCGCGGAACCAGGCAGCTGTTCTCAGGCCCCGGGAGGATTCTTTTGTTCGACCCATATTGCCGGTTTCCCGATGCGCCAAAGGCTAATAGGAGGCAGTCTCCGTCGATGACTCGTTCCCCTGCCGGGCCGGAAACCTGGATGCGGATGGGATGCGAGGGCCAGATGAGGTCGTAGATGACCGCCGCAAGGTCGAGCATCACCTTGTAGGAATCCCCTGGAAAGCTCGTCTTGAAGCGATTTGTGAGGTCGCCGACAAAGGCATCGACGCCAACACTCGCGATGTTGAAGGACCACAGGGCTTCGCGTCCGCCCTTGGGGTTGGGAATCGCGCGGATGGCCGACCGCGAGCCCACTCCGCAGGGCCCGAGGAAGCGTCCAAGAGCTACACCAAGATCCCGTCCTTCAGAACCGTCGTTGCCCGTGCCCAGGGGCAGGCGAAGCACGAGCCAATTGGCCCGCTCTTCCGGCGAAAGCTCCATGAGGGCGGAGACGGACTCAAGGGAGGTGCCGTCGCCCCCTGCCGTCATGATGATGCGAAGCGCCGGGGGATAGCCCCTGGCCCGGGCTTCGGCGATGATCCCGCGGGCTATCTCGGTCGCGTGGCCGGCGCGGCCGGTCAGATGAAGGCCCACGGTAGTGGCTGCGTCGCGCGCAGGCAGGGTTTCTGCAAGGAACCTGAGGGTCGCAAGCTCGGCTGAACGCCGCTTGGCGTATGCGGGCCGGGTAAAGCCCCCCGCAGCAGGATTCGCTATTAGATCCACGAGGATCGGGAGCCCCGGAGAAGCGGGAGACCGGGAAAGGATAAAGCGGAGGTCCTCCGCAAGCTGCTGGGGTCCAAACATGGGGCTACTGTAACCCGCGATTCCGCTACTGTCCATTTCGTACGGAAAGAGGCTTGAACAAAGGGCGCAGGACTCACTCCATGGTCCTGAGACCCTGGAGGCTGCCAGCATAAGGGAATCGGTCGCGTCCCCCTGTTGCACCGGCTTCCGACAGGGTGGCACAGCAGGCAAGAATATTTCTTTCTTGCTTGATATTTTCCTTCATGATACAGTTGGGCAAGGTACCAGATGGAAACGCCGAGCTGTCTTTCCCTCATCAGGGAAGGTCTCGAATCATGGTCCGCCAAGGAGCGGAGGATCGCCTCGTACATAATCGCGAATCCTGCGGACTCGGTGGATCCCAGCATTGAGGAATTGGCCGGGCGCATCGGTGTCTCTGAATCCACGCTCTTCCGCTTTGTGCGGAAGCTTGGCTACGGCGGATACCAGCAGTTCCGCATCGCCCTGGCGACAGAAACCATCGCGGGACGTGATACCTGGTACGAGGCTCCCGAGGCATCCATCGACGAGAAATCGGCAGCCACCGTGGTGTTCCGGACAAGCATAGCCGCCCTCGAGGCGACCCTGGCCGGCCTCGACAGCGCAGTCCTCGACTCCGTGGCCCAGGCCATGGCCACGGCTCCCGCCATCCTTATCCTCGGCCTAGGTGGATCGAACGCCGTGGCCCAGGATGCCTTCCACAAATTCTTGCGGACAGGTCTGCCCTGCCTGGCACCCGTCGATTTTCACCTTCAGCTCATGGTTGCCGCCCAATCTGGTCCTGGCTCCCTGTCGCTGATCTTTTCCCATACCGGTTCGAACACCGACTCCCTCGCCCTCGCGGACGAGGCTTGCCGTTCGGGATCCACCTTGGTGGCCTTCACGAGCCAGCCCAAAAGCCCCCTTGCCCGCCGTTCCGACCACGTCCTCCTGACTCGCAGCCCTCAAGCATCGCGTGTCTCCGAGGCCTGGTCGGCTCGCCTGGCCCAGCTTGCCCTCATCGACAGCCTCTACGTCCTGGTGATGGAGCAGCTCGGAGACCGAGGCCAGTCCCACCTCGAAGACATGCGGAATGCCATCGCCAGGCGACGGCTATGAATACCTGATCGTGAAGGAGCCTTGAATGACGCCGAAACCGGCCTCCGCAGATCCCCGCGCCCTGGACTTCCTCGCCCTCGGAGCCCTCGTCACGAGGCTCGACCCCGGGACCCTCCCCTTCTCCATCGCCGACAGCTATCACTTGCATGTATCCGGCGGAGAGTACAACGTCGCGGCCAACCTCGCCCGATGCTTCGGGCTCCGGACGGCCATCGCGAGCGCCATGGTAGACCACCCCATCGGAGCCAAGGTCGAGCGCGAGGTCCGCGCGGCCGGGGTCGAGGGCCTGTACAGGCGCTTCGCCCACGACGGCGTGCGCGGGCCCAACATCGCGACCGTCTGGAGCGACCGCGGGCAGGGACCGAGGCCACCTGTCGTCTTCTACAACCGCGCCGGGGAGGCTGCAGCCCTCCTCGGGCCTGGTAGCTTCAATTGGGATGAAATCTTCGGCAGGGGCCTCCGCTGGTTCCATTCTGGCGGCATCTTCTCTGCCCTCTCCGCCACCACGCCGGACCTTGTCATCGAGGCCATGCGCGCGGCCCGCGCCGCCGGGGCGATCGTGTCCTTCGACCTCAACTACCGCGCCAAGCTCTGGAAGGCAGCAGGCGAAGCAAAGGCGCCCGAGGTCCTGTCCCGCATCGTCGAGAACGTCGATGTCCTGGTAGGCAACGAGGAGGACCTCCAGCTCGGCCTTGGGCTCTCGGGCCCCGAAGTGGGCGGCGTTTCTGCGGGCGACAGCGCAGCAGGCGGCAAGGCCGCCGGTGTTGCTGCCAAGCTCGACCCCGCTGCCTTCCTCGGCACCATCGCGGAGGTCACGCGCCGCTTCCCCCGGCTAAGGGCTATAGCGACAACCCTCCGCGAGGTACACTCGACCAACCGGCACTCCTGGAGCGCCGTGCTCTGGATGGAGGGGCAGGCCCATGTCGCGCCGACGATGGAACTCGACGTGCTCGACCGCATCGGGGGGGGCGACGGCTTCGCCGCGGGCCTCGTCTACGGCCTCCTCGCGGGCCGCCCGCCCGCAGAGGCGCTCAGGCTCGGCTGGGCCCACGGCGCCCTCGTGACTTCCTATCCGGGGGACACGAGTTACGCTACGCTGGCCGAGGTCGAGGCTCTCGCCAAGGGCGGTTCCGCCCGCGTGCAACGATGATAAGAGGAGGTGATACTATGGGTACTATGACGAAAGCTGACCTGGGCCTCGTGGGGCTCGCGGTGATGGGGCAGAACCTCGTCCTCAACATCAGCGACCACGGCTTTTCGGTGGCGGTGCACAACCGTTCCCCCGCTCCGATCCGCGGCTTCCTCTCGGGACCCGCGGCCGACCGCACCGGGACTGCGGACAGTGCCAGGCTGGTGGGCGGAAAGGGCCGCATCACCGGCTCGGAGACGCCCGAGGAATTCGTGGCGAGCCTCTCCTGCCCGAGGAAGATCATCCTACTTGTAAAGGCCGGAGCCGCAGTCGATGACACCATCGCGCGCCTCCTTCCCCTCCTCGAAAAAGGCGACCTCATCATCGATGGGGGCAACTCCTTCTGGGCGGACACCGAGCGCAGGGCAGGCGAGCTGTCGGCCAAGGGCCTCCGCTTCATCGGCTCCGGTGTCTCCGGTGGCGAGGAAGGCGCACGGAGCGGACCTTCCCTCATGCCCGGAGGGGACCCGGAGGCCTGGCCCCTCGTGCGCGACATCTTCGCAGCCATCTCGGCCAAGACCCCCGGTGGCGAATCCTGCTCTGCCTGGATGGGACCGGGAGGCGCAGGCCACTACGTGAAGATGGTGCACAACGGCATCGAGTACGGAGACATGGAGATCATCGCCGAGACCTGGCAGATCATGCGCGACCTGGCAGGACTCGATGCGGATGCCATGGCCGGAGCCTTCGCCGAATGGAACCGAGGGGAGCTTGAAAGTTACCTGATCGAGATAACATCGAAGATACTGGCCGTGAAAGATGCGGACGGTTCGCCCCTGGTCGACAAGATCCTCGACGCTGCGGGGCAGAAGGGCACGGGCAAGTGGACAAGCCAGGAAGCCCTGGACGCAGGCATTCCCCTCACCCTTGTCACCGAGGCAGTCTATGCGCGGGCCCTGTCGTCGCTCCTGGACGAGCGCCGCGCCGCCTCGGCCATCCTGAGCGGCCCCAAAGGAGTCTTCGGCGCAAACGTCTCCGTCGAGGACCTCCGGAAGGCCCTCCTGGCAGCCAAGATCGTCTCCTACGCCCAGGGCTTCATGCTGCTCCGCGAAACCAGTGCCAATCGGGTCTGGAACCTCGATTTCGGATCAATTGCGATGACCTGGCGCGGCGGCTGCATCATCCGCTCGGCCTTCCTTGGACGCATCAAGGAAGCCTTCGACCGGAAGCCCGACCTTCCCTCGCTGATGGTGGATGCCTACTTCGCGAAGGTCCTCGGCGACTGCCAGCAGAGCCTCCGAGGGGTGGTAGCTGCAGCCTCCCTCGCCGGCGTTCCCGTTCCCGCCCTGTCGGCCGCCCTCGCCTTCTACGACGGCTACCGCTCCTTTCGCCTTCCGGCCAACCTCATCCAGGCGCAGCGCGACTGGTTCGGCGCCCACACCTACGAGCGCATCGACAGGCCCCGGGGGGAGTTCTTCCACACCGACTGGATCGGATCGGGAGCCGCCGCCGTCTCGGGCACCTACAACGCCTAGGCTGACACGAAGTACATCTTCATCGGCCCTGCGCCCTTGACGGGCAGCTCGCCCCGTTCCTGGCAATTGACACGATCTCCGAGGAGGCGCCTTGTCGCCTCGGAGACGTTGACCCGCATCGGTTCCGAGGCTCCCTCCATCCTGCTGGCGATGTTCACGGTGTCGCCAAAGACGTCATAGATATAACGACGTACGCCCACGATGCCCGCCACAACCTCGCCGGAATGGATGCCGACGCGCATGCGCCAGGACAGCCCGGCCCTGGCGTTGCGCTCCTCGAGGCTTGCGACCATCGCCAGGCCGGCGCGGACGAGGGACAGGGCATGGTCGGGATTCGGCTCGGGCATCCCGGAGACTGCCAGATATGCGTCCCCGATGGTCTTGATGCGCTCGCAGCCGTGCTCGTGCATGATGCGGTCGAAGGCCACCGAAAGCTCGTTGAGCTCGTCGATGAGCCTTCGGGGCGACATGCCTGCCGCCATGCCGGTGAAATCCACGAGATCGGAAAAGAGGACGCTCGCGTCGCCATAGGACTTCGGCTCCACCTCGCCCTTGTCGCGGAGCTCGGCGGCCACGGCGGCAGGAAGGAGGGCCTCAAGGAGGCGCTCGGTCTTCCGCTGGGACTCGCGGAGGCGGAGGTGGGTGCCGACCCGCGCGACTACCTCTTCCCGCTGGAAGGGCTTTGAGACGTAATCGACCGCGCCTGCGCGGAAGCCCTCGACCTTGTCCTCGATCTGGTTGAGGGCCGAGATGAATATAACTGGTATGTCTGCCGTCGCCGGGTCGGAGCGGAGGCGCGCGATGGTCTCGAAGCCGTCCATGCCCGGCATCTTGATATCCAGGAGGATCAGGTCGGGACGGGCCTTCGCCGCTATCTGCAGGGCCCGTTCGCCCGACCGCGCCTGGAGGGGATGGAAGCCGGCCTGCACGAGGGTATCGGAGAGCACCTTGAGGTTTTCCTCGATGTCGTCGACCACCAGGACGAGGTTCTGCGACTCGGCCATCTCAGCTGTCCTTTCCGATGGCATCGAGAAGCGCATCCACTGCGGCGTCGTCGTAGGAGGCAGCCGCACTGGAGAGGGCAGCCGACAGCCCTGGCGCCGAGGCCTTCATCGAAAGCGCGAGGGCCGAAAGCTGGGCGAAATCGTTGATGCCAGCGGCATCGAGGATGGAATCGCGGAGGGCGACGTGGAGGGCTGCCCACTCTGCCCTGCTCGGAGGCGGCGCGCTGCCAGCCTCATGCGCATCGTCGTCCGTGGCGCTCCGTTCGGACATGCGCAGGGCAATGCCGCCCCTTTCGCGGATGAGGCGGTGGAGGGAGGCGACCTTGAAGGGCTTGGCCAGGAAGCCGTCGAAACCTGCATCAATTATGCGCTTTTCGTCATGGCTGAAGGCCGAGGCGGTGAGGGCAAAGACCCGGGCGTCCCTCGTCGCCGGGTCGCCCTTGATTCTGGCGACGGAGGCATAGCCATCCATGAGGGGCATCTTGATGTCCATGAAAACCAGGGCGGGCCGCAGTGCGACCGAGCGCTCGTAGCCCTCCTTCCCGTCTCCCGCCTCGTCCACGAGGAAGCCCGCGCGCTCGAGCATCTCCCGTAGCACCAGACGGTTCGACTCCTGGTCATCGACGATCAGCGCGCGGATCCTGTCGTCCGGATCTACCGAGATGAGGACCTCCTCACCCTCTCCTGCGGAGGGCGCATCGGCTGATTCGGCGAGGGGCAGCACAAAGGAAAACTCGCTGCCCTCTCCGAGGGCACTTTTCACCGAAAGGCCACCGCCCATCATGGTGACAAAGCGCCCCGAGATGGCCAGGCCGAGGCCCGTCCCGCCCTCGTGGTCCGTGGTCGATGCCTGCACGAAGGGACGCATTATGAGATCCAGCTCGTCCGGAGGAATGCCTCGGCCGGTGTCGCGCACCGCGAAACGCACCGGCGTCGAGCCTTCCCGCAGGCTCCCTGTCTCCCCGGCCTTCCCGACCAGGATGCCTATGCCGCCCTCCTCGGTGAACTTCACCGCGTTGCCGACAAGGTTGATCATCACCTGGCGAAGCTTGCCGAGGTCTCCCCGGACGTAGCGCGGCAGGCCCTCGAGGGTCTCGACGTAGAGGGAAAGCCCCTTTTTCCGGCAGCGCTGGGAGAACATGTCGCGGAGGTCGCCGATGAACTCGTGGAGGTCGAAGACCGACTCGTGCACTTCCATCCTTCCGGCCTCGATCTTCGAGATGTCGAGGATGTCGTTGATCAGGGACAAAAGGTGTTCTCCCGACCTCGTGATGACCCGGATTTTTTCCCGCTGTCCGTCGGTGAGGTTGCGGTCGTCGCCGATGAGCTGGGTAAAGCCCAGGATGGCGTTGAGCGGAGTCCGGAGCTCGTGGCTCATGTTGGCCAGGAACTCGCTCTTCATGCGACTGGCGTTCTCTGCCTCCACCCTCGCGGCACGTAGCCTGGCCTCGATCTCGGCCTGCTTCCGCATGTCGTGCAGGATGGCCGTGCGCCAGGCCTCGCCCTCCCCCCCCGAGATGTGCGACGCCATCGTGAGGGCCGCCCCATGGGCGTCCTTCCACGCGACGGGAGTCTCCACGCCCGGGTCCAGGGCCGCCATGCCGCCCTCGACAAAGGTGCCGATGTCCCGTCCGAGGGCATCGTCGCGCCGGCAGGCAAAGGCTTCCACTGCTGCAGGATTGAAGACGCGGATCAGGCCCGCCGAGTCGAAAGAAATAATTGGGTCATCCGCGGACTCGATCACCTCCTCGAGGCGCCGCCTGGACACCTCCAGCTGTCCCCTTTGCTTCAGGATGAGGGAGTTGATCTCCCGGTAGACAGGGGAGAACTCGTCGTTGTTGAGGATCCCGATGACCGAGCCTCCGCGGCCGTCAGGCGAGTTGAGGTCGGCCAGGCGCTCACGGATGGTGGCCAGGGGCCGCTCGATGATGTACCGGAGCTGCCAGAGCACCTGGGCGAAAAGCCCTCCGATCAGCGCCAGCTTGATGATGAAGAGGTAGAGGGCTTCCCTGAGACCGGAGTACTGCCTGGCATGGAAGATCATGTCGGGGGCGGTCAGGAAGGCGCTCCTGGCCCCGGCGGCGGGAAAGGAACCCGGGCCTGAGCCGCCGAGGAAGCCCCCGGCCAGCGAGAAGGCCTGCATGGCCATGAAGAGGACAATTGCGATGAGTATGGTCACCACGCGCGAGAAGAGCGAACGGTAGGAAATGGGCACGGTCGTACCCAGTCCGACCACGGTCATCCGCGCCTCGTAGAGCCTCCGCTCGAACTGAAGGGACAGGAGGATGCCCACGAAGTAGCCGGAGACGGCCGCCTCGAGGAGCTGGAAGGGAAGTTCGGCGAAACGGGGCCTCTCCGGGGTCGGGGAGGACAGGATGGCACGGGCCAGGGCCCCGGCCAGGAACACCAGGACCGAAATCAGGATGGACATCCGGTGCGCCCTGTTGAGGTGCTGCATCGCCCGGTCGATGCTTCCCTGCGGGGGCTCGCAGGATTTGAGGCAGCTGATATGCACCCTGAATGCGGGGGCGAGGTAGAGGAAGGCCAGGAGGTTGAGGAGGATGACCTCGAGCCACATTACAAGTCCCGGTCCCCAGGTCGTGAAGAGCCCGAAGGCTGTCTGGAAGGCCTGCGAGATGCTCGGCCCGTTCATGGCCGAGACGAAGAGCACCAGGAGGGGCATCATGACGCTGGAATCAGGACGCATGGTTCGCGCCCTATCGTGGAATCTCATGACTTCAATGTACTCAAGCCTCGCCTGTATTCGTAGAGCATGATGGCCGTGGCGGCGGAGACGTTGAGCGAATCGACATGGCCCGACATGGGAATGGACAGGCTGCCGTCACACTGCTCGCCAACGAGCTTGGAGACGCCCTCGCCCTCGTTGCCCACTACGAGGGCCAGCTTTTTCGGAAGTTTTGCCTCCATCAGCGATTCACCATCCATGGCGGCCGCATAGCACCAGAAGCCTGCCTTCTTGAGCCGCCGGAGTACCTCGGCCAGGTTCGGGACGATGGCCAGCGGCACATGGGCTGCCGCTCCCGCCGATGCGCGTACGGCAGCCTCGGAAAGCGGGGCCGCGCGACGCTTCGGCGCGACCACCAGGTCGCAGGCAAAAACGTCGGCGGAGCGGAGGATGGCCCCGAAATTCTGCGGATCCTCGAGGTGGTCGAGGAGGAGGACGAGGCCCTCCTCACGGTCTGCAGCCTCAAGGAGGTAGCTGTCGATGTCGGCCCCCCCGGGGGTCTCCGGCGCCTCGGTTTCCAGGATCACACCCCGGTTTTCAGGCGCGAGCCGGTCGAGTTCCGCCTGCGCGACCCGCGAGATCGGCACCGCCTGCTTGGCCGCCAGCTCCAGGATGGCCTTGATCCTCGGGCCCGAGCCCGCTATCAGAAGGCGGCCCCGCAACTCATTGGCGGACTTGAGCGATTCCTCGATGGCGTGAAAGCCGGTTATCCTGCGCATGGCCGGATGCTACGATGCGCAGGGCCTCTCCAACAAGCTTCGAGGGACAACTTTGTCTTTGCCCCTTTTTTCCCGCTCTCAGGCCCTCTTCTCCCCCACGAGGTCCGGCTCCATGCAGGCGGGCACTCCCTCGCAGGCCGAGTCCTCGGCCAGGAGTTCCTTGCCCATCTCCTCGAAGGTAGCCTTCTTCGCCTGGGTCTTCGGCGGCACCCGGGCATTCCCGGAGAAGAGCCCCACGAACATGCCTACTATGAGGATGCCCATGGCCGCGAGAAAAACATACTTGAGCGAATCGACGAGGGCGGTCTTGAGGGGATCGGTGAGCATCTTGCGTAAGGGAGCGGGGATCTTCTCGAGGGCCCTGGGCGCAAGGAGGAGGTTGAACAGGCCCTGGGGATCGGTATGCGCCTTTTCGAGCATGGGGCCGAAGGGCGAGGCCTTGATCAGGGGATTTGCGTCGATCTGCGGGAAGAAATGCTCGTTGAGGTA
>JBMOIK010000072.1:0-13800 GCA_049317365.1 Rectinemataceae bacterium
GCGCGAGGCCGCCGCGCGGGTCTTTATGTTTGGTGAAGTTTCGCGCTCATAGACCTCAAGCGCGAAACTTCAACGCCAAGGCAGCTTGCTGCCTTAAGGCAGCAAGCTGCCTTGGCGCGGTTGCCGTGCGGCTTTTTTATTTCGGCGGCTTCGTGCGGCCATGGGGACTGTGGAGTTACGGCGCCTAGACCATTAGCCGTAACTTCACCGCCAAGGCGGAACGCCTTGGCGCGGTTGCTGCGCGGTCCTTTTAATTTTTACCCAAGTTTGCCCTCATAATTGCCAGTAGCGTGTCGCTAAGCTATAGTGAGCTGATGCGACTTGTTCGTCCTATGGCCTTCGGAGCTGCAGTGCTGGCTGCGGTAGCCTGCGTGAGCAACCTCCTCGGTCTTGGCCTGCTAGGAACGCTGGCAGCCGCAGCAGCCGCGATCCTCGGAATCGTTGCGGGGTTCTTTGCGGTGGAAAAACAGGAAGACCCCCTACTAGCCCAGGCGCAGGTTGTCGACGAAGCGCCGCCAGCATGGGCGCTTTCCGTATCGCTCTCCCAACCCGATCGCGTGGAAGCCAAGCCATCCCTCGAGTTCCCCGAGCTCGATGATGCCCGCAAACGCCTTCATTTCGCGAGGGCTGTGGCAGGGAAGGTACCCCAGCTGACCGAAGACGCGGCCTTTGCCCTCATCGAGCGCTTTGAGAGCATGAGAGGCAACACTTCCAAAGCCTCGGTTTCAGCCCGGCTATTCAAGGCCGCCCTCACCGAAGGGGTAGGTTCCGGCCACCCTCCAGTGGCGATCCAGGCGGAGCAGACGCGCCACGTCATCAAGTCACAGCGGGAATCCATAGCCCTCATGGCCGAGCACTCCCGCCAAAGCTCCAAGGACCTCCGCTCGATGGGCAAGGAGCTCGAATCGGGCATGGACCTCCTCAAGAGCATCGAGGAGATCACCGAGCGCTCACGGCTCATCGCCTTCAACATGGCTGTCGAAGCTGCCAGGATCGGGGAAAAGGGCCGGGGCTTCAAGGTCATCGTCGGAGAGCTGCGCAAGTTGAACGACATGACCGCCGATTTCTCCGGGCAGGTCGCCGAGCTCCTCGGGCGCTTCCGCGACTACAATGCTTCGATCGTTGGCCGCCTCGCCCTGGAAACCGACCGTGTCTCCAGGGATGTCGCAGGCGGGATGGAGGCCGCGGAACGGGCCGTTGAATCGCTCATCGCAGCCTCGGGCACGGCGGACAGCTTTGCGCACGAGATCGCCGCGCTCGCCGTCGTCATCGACTCCGACCTCGATGGAGTCCTTGAATCGCTGCAATTCCAGGACATCACCCGCCAGATGATCGAGGGCTCCAACGCGATGCTGGACGAGGCGAGCGCCGACATCGACGCCAGCCTGACAGCGATCGGGCGCCTCGATGCAGCACGACGCAATGTCATCCTCCTCGAGTCCATCCGGAAGACACTCCTCGCCCGGTCTAAGACCAGGGGCGAAAAGGAAGCAATCATGGAGGTGAAAGAATGAAAATTTTCGCGGTGGACGATTCGTCCACCATGCGCAAGATCGTATCGCTCGCGCTCAAGGGCGCAGGGCACGAGATCATCGAGGCGGAGCACGGGAAGGACGCGCTGGCCAAGCTCGCAGGCACCACCGCGGATTGCATCATCCTCGACATCAACATGCCGGAGATGAACGGGCTGGAGTTCCTCGCCGAGCGGAAGAAGAGCCCCTCCATCTCGAAAATACCCGTCATAGTACTGACGACCCAGGACGAGTCGGGCATGAAGGACCAGGCTCTGGCCCTCGGTGCCAACGCCTTCCTCGGGAAACCCTTCCAGAAGGAAGACCTCCTCGCATCCGTGAAGAAGCTCCTCGGCTAGGCCGGAAGGCAGCCTCCATCGCGGTCCGGCGGCCTGCCGTCGGAACCGGTGGCCCCGCCTCCCGGTGAGGGAGCGCGGGGCTTTTTCCTGTCCCGTCGTTCCTTCAGGGCACGCAGGAGCCGTGCGAAATGGGGGGGCAGGGGGGCGCGGAAATGGGCGGCCCCTGTCGCCCCGGGCAGGCAGATGGCGAGCTTCCAGGCATGGAGCATCAGGCCCATCTCGCCCAGGCTGTCGTCCTTCCTGCCGTAGATGGGGTCGCCCACGACGGGGGTCCCGAGCCCCGCGAGGTGCACGCGGAGCTGGTGGGTGCGCCCCGTGCGCGGGCGCAGGTGGACGAGGGCAAAGCCGTCAAAACGGGAGACGACCCTCCAGTCGGTGACCGCCACCCTCCCCCCTTCGGCCACCCGGGCAAAGCGCTTGCGGTCGCGGCGGTCGCGGCCGAGCCTGTCCTCGATGCGGCCGGTATCGGAGGCGGGACAGCCCGAGGTGATGGCGAGGTAGTCTTTCCGCGTCGTGCGGTCCTTGAACTGCGCGGCGAGGAAGGCCTGGGTTGCGCTGTCCTTCGCAACTATGATGACCCCGCTCGTATCCTTGTCGAGGCGATGGACAACGCCGCCGCGCTGTGGCTCGCTGCCCTCAGGCAGGCTGGCGACGCAGCGGCCGAGGGCGGCGTTCGCGAGGGTGCCTCGGTGGTTGCCTGCCCCTGGGTGGGTCACCATGCCCCGGGCCTTGTTCACGACCAGGACCTGATCGTCCTCGAAGAGGACGTCGAGGGGCAGGTCCTCGGGGACGAGGCCGGCTGAGGGCTCCTCCGTCCAGGCGACGACAAGGCGATCGCCCAGAGCCAGGGGACGGGAGAGCTTGGCCTGCTTGCCGTTCACCTCGATGGAGGCCTTCCGCGCCTTGAGCTGGGACCGCGTGAGCAAAGCCAGGGTTTCAGCGATGAAGCGGTCGGCGCGGGGAAGGTCGATGGCGGCCACGATGACCTCGGTACGATGCGCGATGCCCCCGGCAGACGGCTCATCCGAGCCGCGCTGAGCGGCCTTCGCAGCCTTGGCCGCCGCCTTCCTGTCCTTAGCCATGGCCCATGCTACAGGAGCGCGGGCCTCCGCTTCAACCGAGCCAGGAACGGAGAAGGGCGAGGAAGCGGTCTGGGTCCTCGACGATGGGTGAGTGGCCGAGTCCTTCGAGGGTCTCGAGCTTCGAGTCAGGGAAGGCGGCTGCCGTCTCGCGGGCCATGGCGTCGGTGATCAGGTAGTCATTGGCACCCCGGATCACGAGGACCGGCTTGGTGAAGCCGCCCAACTTCCCGCTCACGTCGAAGCTGGACAGGGCGACCGCGTTGCCGATCCAGGCAGGGATCGCCATGAGGGCTGCGCCATCGACGAGGCGCTGGAAGAAGGCCGGATCACCCGGGATCGGCGCAACTCCGCCGAGGGCCTTGGCCAGCACGGCCCTGTCCAGGCGCATCGCCTCGATGGCAGGGTGGTAGGCTTCCGGCGTTTTGAGGCCGCCCGGTGCCGATGAGTCCACCAGCACGAGGCCAGAGAGAAGCTCCGCCCGCCGGGCGGCGAGGGAGAGGCAGACCGCCCCACCGAGGGAGTGACCGACGGCGACAGCGCCTTGTAGCCCCAGTGCCACGATGAAGTCAGCCATCGCGTCCGCGTAGGCCTCGATGCTGATCTTTCCCGGGAGCGGGGAGGAAAGGCCGAAGTTGGGCATGTCCGGCGCGATGACGCGATAGCCCGGGACCTCCATGACCTTTTCCCACCAGAGCGAGCAGCCGGTGTTGCCGTGGATGTAGAGGAGGCTCTTGCCAGAACCCTTCTCGAGGTAGTTCCACTCGATCCCTTTGATTCCGATTTTCTTCCCTTCCATCGCTACGCTCCTTGCCCCGGATGCCTGTTCCGGGAATCCTTCAGTATTATGGTAACTCCGCCAGTGTTTCCAGGCCTGCCACGCGGCTCCTAGATGCCGAGGTAGGAACGCTCGACGTGCGGGTTCTTCGCCAGTTCCGCAGCAGTGCCTTCTATCACAATTGCCCCGTTCTCGAGGACGAGGCCGCGGTCGACCGCCCTGAGGCTCTCCCGCACGTTCTGCTCGGTGACAAGTATCGACACCGTCTTCTTGAGCTGGCCGAGCCGCTCGAAGACCTCGGCCACGATGGAGGGCTGGAGCCCGAGGGAGGGCTCGTCGAGGATGAGGAGCTTCGGATTCGCCATGAGGGCGCGGCCGATGGCCACCTGCCGCTGCTGGCCGCCGGACATGGTGCCCGCGAGCTGCCGGTAGCGCTCCTTCAGGATCGGGAAGAGCGTGAGGACCTGCTCGAGGAGCTCTTCCTTCCTGGACACTGCGTGGGGGATGTAGGCTGCCCCGAGCTCGAGGTTGTCGGCGACCGACATGAGGGGGAAGAGTTCGCGCTCCTGGGGAACCAGCGCGATCCCGGCACGGGCCACTTCGTGCGTGGGCAGGCCCCCGATCTCCCTTCCCTCGAAGCGTACCGAGCCCTTCCAGACCCTGTTCATGCCCATGATCGTATTTATGAGGGTCGTCTTTCCTGCCCCGTTGGGGCCGAAGAGTCCGACCGACTCGGCACCGATGGAGAGGCTGACGCCGGAAAGCACCCTGAGTTTCCCGTAGCCCGTCTCGAGGCCCTTGATTTCCAGGATCATGCTGCACCTCCGAGATAGGCCTGGACGACGCGGGGATTCCGCGAGACTTCCTCGTAGGGCCCTTCGGCGATAAGCTCGCCGGCTTCGAGGACAATGACGCGGTGGGTCAGTTCACGGATGACACCCATGACGTGCTCGACGACGCCGACCGCAAGGGCGCGCTCCTTTGCCACCAGCTGGACCGTGGCAATGAGGTCCTTCGTTTCGTCCACGTTGAGTCCCGCCATGACCTCATCGAGGAAGAGCACCTCCGGCTCGTTGGCCAGGGCCCGGGCGATCTCCATCTTCTTGATCTCGAGGATGGTGAGCCGACTGGTGTCGCGGTCGAGGTCCTTGAGCCCGAGTTCGCCGCAGACCGCCTCTGCCTTGCGCCTCGCGGCCCTGAGGCTGTTGCCTCGGGCAAAGATGGAACCAACCATGACGTTCTCGACGAGGGAGAGGTTCTCCAGGGGATGGATGAGCTGGTAGGTCCGGGCTATCCCGAGGCGTGCCCGAAGGTGCGCTGCCATATAGGTGATATCCCGGCCCTTGTACTCGACCTTCCCCTCGCTCGGCATGATGATGCCGGAGACGAGGTTGATGAAGGTCGTCTTGCCCGCGCCGTTCGGCCCGATTATGCCGAGTATTTCGCCCTCGTCCATGGAAAAGGAAACCTTGTTGACCGCCACCAGGCCCATGAAGCGAACGGTCAGATCAGTCGTACTGAGCTTGGTCACGATCCGCTCCCTTTGCCGCCGCGCGTGGCCTTCCTGAAGAGGCCGAGGAGGCCCTGGGGCATGAAGAGGATGACAATGATTATGATTATCCCGTAGACCACCAGGTGGCCGTAGGGAATCTGGAGCTTGAGATACTCGGAGGCCAGGCCCAGGAGGACCGCGCCGAGGATGGGGCCGACGGTGCTGTGTATGCCCCCGAGCAGCGCCATGGCCAGGGGCAGGAGCGTGAAGTCCGCGCTGAAGACCGAGTCCGGTGTCGCGAAGCCGTAGGACTGCACGTAGATGCCACCGAGGAAGCCCTGGATCGTCGAGGTGACGACGAAGGCCAGGAGGAGCCAGCGGAAGATGTCGACGCCGCTCGACCTCGCGGAGACTTCGTTGTTGCGGATGGCGGTGAGGGCGAAGTGGATCTTGCTCTTCTCGAACCAGTAGGAGGCGCCCAAGGCGACGAAGAGGCCACAGAGGGTCAGCCAGTAGATGCCTGAATCGCTGCCGCCGAAGATGCGGCCCTTCATGATGACACCCTCCGGGCCGCCGGTGAAGTCAACGAGGTTCTGGATCACGATCCTGAAGATCTCCGCGAGGGCGAGGGTGACGATGGAGAAGTACATCGCACGGAGGCGGAGGATGAGGAAGCCGATGATGAGGGCCACGACGCCGGACAGGAGTGCTGCGAAGGGTATGGACAGGAGGGCGGGCATGCCGACGCGGAGCACGGCCAGGATGCTCGCGTAGGCACCGAGACCGAAGAGGCCCGCTATGCCGAAGGAGATCTGCCCCGAGCGGAGAAGCATGTCCCAGGTAACCGCGAGGGCCATGTACAGCATGATGTTGCGCGCAACCTGGAGGGGATAGGCCCCGGCGAGGGCTGGCAGGGTGACCATCACCGCCGCTGCGAGGGCGGCCAGGATCCGGGCGAGGCTGCGGTTCACGCCTTCCTCCCCTTCAGCGGAAAGCTCCACTTCAGCGAGCGTCCCAATATCACGACTATGATGAGTACGAAGAAGACGATGTCAGCCCAGCCGCGGGTCTCCCTGAAGGCGCGGAGGATGCTCTCCGAGAGGCCCAGGAGCACGCTGGCGCCGAGGATGCCGGGGATGTTGCCGATCCCCGCCACGGCCACGAGGCAGAAGCTCTTCATCGTGAAGGGCCCGCCCACCATCGGGAAGATGGCCGCCTTCGTGATGAAGAGGGCTCCCATGCCACCGACGAGGGCCAGGGCGAGGGCGAACACGATGCCATAGACCCGGTTCACGTCGATGCCGACTATGGCCGCCCCTCGGGGGTTCTGGCCGACGGCGAGGGCCGCCTTCCCCATGGTGGTCCTGGTCAGGAAGAACTTGAGCCCGTAGGCGTAGATGACCGCGACAGCCACGAAGACAAAGGACCAGATGCCGAAGCTGAGCTCGCCTATGTCCATCGAGGCCGAGACGTAGTCGAGGGAGATCTTCCGGGTCTGCGAGGTGAACAGGAGGTTCACACCCTGGCTCATCACGATGCCGAGTCCGAAGGTAAGGATCAATTGGTTGAGTTCCGGGGCCTTGAGGGCCCGCTTGATGGTCAGCTGGAAGACGATCCAGCCGAAGCCGGCGGTGACCGCGGCGGCGGGCAGGACTGCCAGGAGGGGATCCATGCCCAGGGCCTTGCAGGCGAAGTAGGTCGCGTAGGCTGCCACCATCATGAACTCGCCATGGGCGAGGTTCACGATGTGCACGATGCCGAGCACGAGGCCCATGGGAATCGCGATGGCCGCATAAAGGCCGGCTTGCTGGATGCCGTAGATGAGGACGGTGGGCCTCCAGGCAATTATGATCGCCGCTGCCGCGATGCAGAGCACTGTGAGGATCCCCGTTCGACGTGTCATTGCCATTTTGCTGCCATCGTGACTGCCTTTGTTTCCGGCTGTGCAGCCGGGTCTTCACACATGACCGGCACGGAAACCCTGAGGGGGCTTCCGTGCCGGCGTCCTGAAGTCAGGACAGGAGAGGCGAACTTACTTCCACGCGGGGAAGGGATAGACAGGGTCGGAGGTCTTGGCCTCGAAGGGCCAGATGACTTCCTGGAAACCCTGCTGCCACTGGAGGATCTTCTGCCGCGTGATGCCCTGGTGCTTGATTGTGTTCGAGGGCTTGAAGGTGATCAGCTCGCCCAGGGGCGACGCGTACTTCGTGGCCTCGAGGGCCTTCACGAGGGCGGCAGTCTCGGTGCCTCCCGCGGCCTTGATGCCGTCGGCGAGGATGTAGATGGCCGAGTAGGCCAGGGGTGCGAAGTAGGTAGCAGGCTCTTCCTTGTACTTCTTCACATAGCCGTCATAGAATTTCTTGCTGGACGGGATCGTTTCGTTCAGGGCCGGAGACCACATGCCGTAGAGCATGACGTTCTTGGAGAGCTTGGAGGAACCGAAGCCGATCGGCCATCCGGGGGGCGCCCCGAGGTAGATGCCGGGGACGAACTTCATGGCCTTGGACTGCTCGAGCATGGGAAGGGCGTCGGCGTCATAGCCAGCCCAGAGGAAGAGGTCGGGCTTGAAGGCCTTGGCGGCCTCGAGGACGGAGGTATAGTCGCCACCACCGAGGAGGGCGCTCTTGAAGGGCGCGCCGTCGATTGTATAGGGACTGTTCGCTCCGCCGAAGAGGATCTTGGTGGAATCCCAGGAGGACTTGCCGAAGGCTCCTTCCTCGTAGGCCAGGAAGAGCCTCTTGATCTTGATGGCGGGATACTGCTTCTGGATCGCTGCCCAGCCCTCGGCGTAGGAGGCGCCCTGGTTGTAGTCCCAGGGATGGAGGTGGAAGTAGTAGTCGGAGCCGGGGCTCGGGCCGAGGGCCTTCTCGACGACCGCGCTGGAGGCGGCGCCGGTGGACATGACGACCTTGTTGTACTTCTGGAAGGCAGGGATCTTTCCGACTTCGGCGCCGGAACCCATGCCGCCGACGAAGACTTCGACATTGTCGACAGTGGCGAGTTTCTCGACCGCAGCGGCAGCCTTGTCAGCCTTGCCCTCATCATCGGCGATGATGAGCTCGAGCTGTTTTCCGTTGACGCCGCCGGCCTTGTTGATCTCCTCGATGGCCAGGAGGGCGGCAGCGCTGCCCTGCTTTCCGGTGATATCGGCGAGCGTCCAGATGCCGCCGATCTTGATGGTTGCCTGCCCCGAAGCCGCGCCAGCCACAAGGGCGGAAACGGCCAGGGCTGCCAGAATCTTCTTCATCGTGCCTCCTTGGGAGCGGCCTAGCCGCCCCGGTTTTCAAAAAAGCGGTTCCGGATCGACCGGACCGCCACGAACCAATGTACTACCACCCCGAAGATGGAGCTATGCGTGAACCGGACCCCAGCGCAGTACCGTGCTGGCCCACACGAAACCGAGTCCCGCACCGACGAGCACGACAGTGTCCCCATCCTTGATCTTCCCTGCCTCCCGTCCCAGCTGGATCGAAAGGAGCTGGTCATTCTGGCCAATATGGCCGTACTGGTCGAGGTAGCTACTCTGAGTTGCTTCGAGGCCGAGTTCGAGGAGGACCGCATCGTGGGCACTCTTCTTGAAGTGGAGGATGGCGAGGTAGGCGATGTCCTTTTCGCCGAGTCCCGACTTGGCCAGCGATTCGCGGATGACTGCATAGAAATTGGGCATGGTCGTCTCGCCCAGCTTTTTCTTGAAGGCTTCCTCGTCGGGAACGATGAAGCTGGCCTTGGCCTCGTCTCCTGGCGCCGGCGGCCATGCCCTGGTCCCGAGCACGGGCACGATGCACATTTCAGAGAGGGAGCCGTCTCCCCTGAAAGCCGAGGCCAGGATTTCGTTCTTCCGGGCGTTCTTGCCCAGGATGCAGGCCGAGCCGCCAGAGCCGATGTCCATCATGAAGCGGGTGGGTGGATAGGCCGGATCGATGAGGTCGTTGTTGCGATAGCCTGAAACCAGGAGCACGGTGGAAAGATCATCGCGGGCCAGCATGAGGGACTTGGCGACATCGAGGGCTGCCATCATGGAGCCGCACATGGCCTCCATGTCAAAACTCCAGGCCCTGTTCGCCCCGATCCTGTGAGCGATGTTGATGCCGGCGAGCCAGCAGACATAGTCCTTGTGCTGGGCTCCGCACCAGATGACAAGGTCGATCTCGGAAGCAGCGATGCCGGCATCGGCGATGGCGGCAAGCGCAGCCTGATACCCCATTTCGGCTGTCGTCTCGCCGGGACCGGCCACGGGCTTGCTCTTTATGCCGAATTTGAGGGCGATGACATCCTCCGGCACACCCGTCAAGGTAGCCAGTTTCCGTGAGTCCACCCTGGTTTCAGGAAACCAGGTTCCGATGCCCAGTACACCGACGTGCATGCCCCTCCCGCTGTGACGGCTGAATCGTCTCTCATCTTCCTACACCCCTTTGCCTGATCAGTCAACAGGGAAAAAGCTCAGCCCGAATCTCTCTGTATCGATATTTATTGCCACATTGCAAGAAAAAAAACTTGTCAGCCAGCACTCATGGGTCTATAGTGAATCCGCAAAGCGAATCGGCTCTCACTCATTCTGCCCTCTAGAAAGGCCCGGAAACGCAATGAGCAGTGAATCCAAGGACAGCCTCAAAACCTCACGAAGCGCCGTGGGCCAGAGGGCAGCCACCGCCGGGAAGCTCGAGGCCGCGGCCATACGGCTCTTTGCCAAGAAATGGTACAACACCGTTTCGGTAGCGGAAATCTGCAGGGAGGCAGGTCTTTCAAATGGCATCTTCTACCGCTATTTTCCGGGCAAGGAGACCCTTTTCAGGCAGATCCTTGAAACGGTCGTAGACCGCATCCGCAGCGCCCTCTCGGAAATCGAGGGCAGGACGACCGAAGAGCGCCTCGGCTCCTTTGTCACGAAACTCATGGATTTCACCGGCTCGAACAGGGACCTTGTCGCGGTATTCCGCGAAGGCCAGTACCGCTTCTTCGAATACGAGCGCAAGCTCAAGGACCTCTACATCAATGTCCTTACCCAGGTGCTCGGCAGGAGCATCGGGCTCGCCGAATACCTCTACGCCTACGGAGGTATCCGCTTCTGCGCCGTGATGGCGGGACTCCAGGGCGTGGAACTCGACAAGTCCGTCATCACGGAGATACTCGGCAGGGGCATCTTCCCAGGCCTCTCCTTCGATCCGGAAAAGGTCTTCGGCGGAACCGTCCGCCCCCTGGCCCTCGACCTTGACGCCAGCGCACGCGAGCGCCTCATCCTGGCCGGGAAGCGTCTCTTCGGCGAGAAGGGCTACTTCGAGACCAACGTCCACGAGATCACGGACGCCTCGGCGCTGTCGGTCGGCGCCTTCTACTCCCACTTTCCGGGCAAGGACGCCTTTTACGCCGAGCTGATCGAGCGCGCCGGCCACGATGTGCGATCCTTCATAGCCAGCAACATGGGAGAGGGCCTCAACAGGCTCGAGGCGGAGCTCAGGGGCATCTGGCTCTTTCTCGTCTTCCTGTCGATCGACCGCCACTGCTACGAGATCGTGCGCGAGGCGGAGTTTGTCCTGCCCGATTCGGTGAGAGGCTACTACTCGGCCTTCGTGGAGGGCTACCGCAAGAATCCCGAGGGCAACGGCAGCCTCGCCGCGCGCGGAGCACTGGCCGAGGCGACGGTCATCGAGTACCTCCTCGGGATCTCGCACTATTTCGGCATCGAGGTCGCCTTCGACGGCTTTGCCTCGAACGCCCGCCCCACCCTCGAGGCGATGGGCAGGTACCTCGCGGGCGGTTTTTCATCATATTTGTGAAGGTCGTGGGCCGTAAGGCTTGATGGTGGCCCTTCCCGAGCGGCGGGTTGAGCCTGAGGGAGGATGCGATGGAAGCGAGGGCGGTGATTTCGGGGACGGGCTCCTACGCGCCGGGTGCCCCGATCGGCAACGCGGAGCTCAAGGCCCTGGCGGGCATCGAGTTCGACGCCGGGCGCATGGAGGCCAGGATCGGCATCCGTGCCCGGCACATCGCCCGCCTCCGGGGCCTCGACGAGAGCACGGTCGATTTCGCGGAAAAGGCCTCGCTGCAGGCCCTTGCCGCGGCGGGAGTGGGAGCGGAGGATGTCGGACTCTTCATCGTGGCGACCGACACGCCAGAGTACGTATCGCCTGCCTCGGGCATCCTCCTCCAGGGAAGGCTCCAGAAGGGCGAGGGCGAAGCCCTTGCCATCGACATCTCCTCGTCCTGCGCGAGCTTCGTGACCGCCCTCGACCTGGCGGCCCGCAAGCTCGCCACCGATCCAGGCCTCAGGCACGCCCTCGTCGTCGGGGTCTACAACATGCCCGCCCACCTGCGGCCGGGCGACGCCTTCGGGTATTCCATCTTCGCCGACGGCGCGGGCGCGGTGCTCCTCTCGCGGGAGGAAGGAAAGGGAGCCTCGGGCTATGTCGAGGGGGCCTTCCGCGCCGACGGCACGCAGTGGGACTTTGTCGGCGTCTACGCCGGCGGCACACGGAAGCCGGTCACCAGGGAACTCCTCGAGGCGGGAAGCTACGGCCTGGAGCTCCTGAAAAAGCTGCCCGGCGACCGCAACCTCAAGCTCTGGCCTCCCCTGGTGCGACGGGTCCTGGACAAGGCTGGCTGGAAACAAGACAGCATTGCACATTTCATATTCACCCAGATCAACCTGTCGGTCATACAGGAAGTGATGGAGGTCCTGGGCGAACCGATGTCGAAGACCACCACGGTGATGGACCGCTACGGCTACACCGGCTCGGCCTGCGTGCCCATGGCCCTCGACGTGGCTGTCAGGTCGGGCTGCGTGAAAAAGGGCGATGCCATCGTCCTCGTGGCCTCGGGCGCCGGCCTTTCGGTGGGAGCCAACCTCCTGGTCTACTGAGGGCTCGCCCCGCGCGTCGCGCCCACACGCCCGCACGCAACAGTCGCCCGCACGCCGCGGAGCTTCCTACCAGATGTCCCAGTTGCGTAGTTCGACGACCTGCAGCCTTATCCGGACCTGGGCGCGCCAGGAGCCTTCGGTGAAGGAGATGAGGGGGACGGCAGTGAGGAGGACCCTCCCCTTCACGAAGCTCGGGCGGTTCGCCTCGACGCTCCGGGCCCAGGCCTCGATGCCGGCCTTGATCGCCGCGACACAGGCCTCGCGCCGGCCGGCCCAGCCCCGGGACAGGGGTATGGCCGCCATTCCCTGTGAGGACTTCCAGGAAGCGGCCCTGTTCATCGCCATATTGGCCTGATCCGTCATATCTGCTACGAAATCGATCCAGACCCAGAGCTGGTTGCGCTCGCGCACGGAGCCGCCGGGGACGAGTCGACGGTCCGGGCTGCGGACTTGCCCCAGGGGCGTGAGCGTGAAGGCTTCGGTGATGGCGCGCGCCTTGTTGACGGGGGTCCACTCGAAATCGAAACCGTCTATCTCTCCGGAAAACACCCAGGCCGCTTCCTCGAGGAGGAGCTCGGCCCCTTCGGAATCCCGGAGCAGCACCGGGTCGGGACTGCCCGGAATTCCCTCGAGGTCGATGGAAAAGCGCGAGCGGAGCGCAATGTCAGGGGCTGCCCCGAGACCTGCCAGGGGGAGGGCGAGGACCAGGATGAGTACCGCCCCCCGACGGGCACCACTGTTCATTTCGGGCGGAAAAAACGCCGGGCGGGATTCACGCCAAAGCGCGCCAGGAAATAGAGCCAACCGAAGCCAAAGCCCGCGAGGTGGGTGAGGTGGGCCACCGAGGGATTGTAGGAGGTGAACTCCGAGAAAAGCTCGATGCCAGCATAGCCGAGCACCAGGAGGGGAGCCCTCACCGGGATGAGGCCCCAGATGAAGATGCGGGACTCGGGGAAGACCGTCGCATAGGCCAGGAGGATGGCGAACACCGCTCCGGAGGCACCGAGGAGGTAGGCAGCCATGGCGCCTGTCAGGATGTAGACAAGGAGCGAGAAGAGCCCGGCGAGGATGCCCGTCATAAAGTAATAGGCCAGGAATTCCTTGGTCCCGAGGCTCTTCTCGACGGCGGTCCCGAAGAAGAAAAGCGCAAGCATGTTGAAGAAGAGGTGGCCCACGCCGGCGTGCGCGAACATGTAGCTCAGTGGCTGCCAGAGCATGCCCGACAGCATGTTCACCGGATTGAGCGCGAGCCACCAGGAGGATTCGGGAGCGATGATGGAGACCGCGAAAACCAGGACGTTGACCGCGATGATCCAGAGCGCGGCGTTTCCCTGTGACCAGCGGAAGGGCCGCCTGATGAATGATTGAGGGGACATGGACCTTACAGTACGGAAAAGGGCGGAAAGGGACAAGCCGCGTGCGCCTGCTTGCTCCCTGGCATCCGGGGGTATAGAGTTCGCCCATGGAAGCCAGGGAGCGAGCACCCGATTGCCTTAAATGCCTGCACTTCCGCGTGACCTGGGACCCCTCCTTTCCGCGGTCCTGCGAGGTCTTCGGCATCAAGAGCAGGCGCCTGCCCTCCCTCGAAGTCCTCGGAGCGACCGGGAGGCAGTGCCCCGCCTTCGAGCTGAAACCGGGCATCCACTGAGGAAGGGCCAGGCTCGGCCGCAGGCCCCTACGCGCCTGAACCCTGCTTTCTCGAGCCTGTCGCCGCTTCTGGTTTCA
>JBMOIK010000073.1:0-13734 GCA_049317365.1 Rectinemataceae bacterium
CGGGGACCGTGATGCCCGCGCCCTCGGCGACGACCATCGCGGTACGCGCGATCACTTTTGGATTGAGGGCTTCGTGGCCGTCCTTGCCGACGGGCCAGAGCCAGGCGCGGAGAAGGGTTTTTTCTTCGGCAGTGCAGAGGTAGGCACCCTTTTCCTTCATCGCAGCGACAAAGGCATCGTAGACGGCGGCGTGGGCCACCACCGAGTTTTCGCTCGAGCAGGAGGTCGCGTTGTCAAAGGCCTTGCTGACGCATATCTTTGCCGCAGCGTCGGCCGGATCGGCATCCTCGGCGAGCAACTGCACAGCATTGCCAGGACCGACGCCAAAGGCCGGCGTGCCGGAGGAATAGGCGGCTTTTACCATGGGCCCGCCTCCGGTGGCTACCACGAGATCGACTTGCCGCATGAGCTCGCCGGTGCGCTCGATCGAGGGCTCCGCCATGCACTGCACCAGGTCCTCGGGGGCACCGACCTTTTTTAGGGCCTCCCGCATGAAGTCGCAGGCCAGCTTCGATGCGCCCTTGGCCTTGGGGTGGGGGGCGAAGATCACGGCATTGCGGCCCTTCAGTATGGACAGGCCGTTGGAGGAGGGCGTCGCTGTCGGGTTGGTGACGGGGGCGAGGGCGCCGACCACGCCGACAGGCTTGGCGAATTTCATGAGGCCCCTGGCCTCATCATAGTCGATGAGATCTACGGTCTTGGCCGTCTTGATGTCCCTGAGTACTCCCAATACCTTGTTTTTGTGCTTGGTGAGCTTGTCCTCGAAGACACCCATCCCCGTCTCGTCGACCGCGGCACGGGCCATGACGCGGATGTTCGCGTCCTTGTAGACCGCCCAGCCCACTGCAAGACAGACCTCGTCGATGCGCCCCTGGTCCCAGGTGGCAGCGATAGCCTGTGCGGCGCGCGCCTTGGCGACAAGACCTGCTATGAGCCTGCCGTCATCGCTGTCGGGCACAGTGTAGGTCGCGCTCATTTGAACTGCTCCGCCTCGATCTCGATGACCTTGTTGAAGGCATTGGTGAGGAAGTCCTTCTTGAATTCCATCTTCTGCGTGAAGGACATGGAAAGCCAGGCATCGACGATCTGGCAGCCGAGGAAGGGCGCGGTGATCCAGCCGCCCATCGTGATGACATTGGAGTTGTTGACGATCTTCGCCCTTTCGCCGGAAAAGACATCGTCGACCACGCAGGCGTACACGCCCTTGTGCTTGTTCGCGACGATGGCCATGCCCTGGCCGGTGCCGCAGATCAGGATGCCCTTCTCCGCCTCGCCCTTCTGTATGGCCCGGGCCACCTTGGGTGCCTGCACGAAATAGGGTTGGGGATGGTCGGCGTCCTCGATTCCGAAGTCGCTCACCTCGATGTCGGGATGCGTTTCCCTGAGGTGCTTCACGATCTCCTGCTTGAGCGGGAATCCGGAAAGATCAGACGCAATTGCCAACTTCATAGCTGTCTCCTTCTAGGGAAAGTGCAACAGTACCTTATTTCACAAGATCCCGTGCCGCAGAGGCGATATGGGGCGCTGTCAGCTTGAAGCGCTCAGCAAGCCAGTCCTGGGTCCCCACTTCGCCGAAGAGATCCGCGCCGACTCCGATGCGCGCGAGCTTTGCCGGGACCCCGGCTTCCGCCAGGAGCTCCGCGACCGCCGAGCCGAGGCCTCCGGTAATGCGGTGGTTTTCGCAGCTGACCATGCGCCTGGTCTCGAAGGCGAGTTCGAGGAGGAGTTTTCCATCCATGGGAGCGAGGGTAAAGGCATCCACAACCGTGGCTTCGATGCCTTCGGTGGCGAGGATCTCCGCTGCCTTGCGCGCCTCGGCTACCATAAGGGCTCCGAGGGCGACGAGGGTGACATCTTTTCCACGCCTGAGCAGCTTGGAGGATCCAAATTCGAAATGCTCTGAAACCTGGTAGAGTTCCGGCGCGCTCTTCCTCTGGAGCCTGAGATAGGTGCAGCCCCTCCTGTCGAGGGCAAGCGTGATGGCAGCCTCGAGGGAGGTCGGATCGGCGGGCTCTACGATGGCGAGGCCGGGCACCGTGCGCATGAGGGCCAGGTCCTCGAGGGGCATATGGGTGCCTCCGTTGTAGGCGGCCGTGACACCGGGGTCGGTGCCGACGAGGACTACCTCAAGACCCGCATAATTGGCGGAAAGGAAGAACTGGTCGAAGGCACGGCGGCTGGCGAAGCAGCCGAAGGTGGCTGCAAAGGGTTTCCTGCCGGTGGCAGAGAGGCCGGAGGCGACGCCCACGAGGTTGGCCTCGGCGACGCCCACGTTGAAGAAGCGCCCGGGGTAGGCGGCGGCGAAGGGACCGGTACCGGTTGCCTTGGCCAGATCAGCTTCGAGGACGCAGACACGGGGATCCCTGGCGGCAAGTGCCACCAGGCTTTGCGCGTAGACTGCGCGAAGTTCACGGTCAGCCATGGAGGGCCCCCCCGGTGGCGGCATCCACCGCAGCCATGTCCACGGCGGTGAAGGGAGCGTTGTGGCTCTCTGCCCTGCCCTCGAGGGCAGGGACGCCCTTTGCCTTGATCGTATCGAGTATGATCATCACGGGTCTGCCCTTTTCCGATTTCGCTTCGAGGATGGCCCCGTCGAGGGCCGCGAAGTCATGGCCTTCGACGCGCAGGGCCTTCCATCCGAAGGCCTCCCACTTGGCACAAAGGTCGCGGAGGTTCATCACCGCCTCGGTGCTGCCGTCGATCTGGAACTTGTTTGCGTCGGTGAAGGCGATGAGGTTGTCGAGGCCGTAGTGGGCGGCGAAGGATGCGGCCTCCCAGACCTGGCCCTCGTCGCTCTCCCCGTCTCCGATGATCACCCAGCAGCGCTTGGTGCTCCCGTCCTCGCGGGGACCGTCCATCCTGAGGCCGAGGGCGATGCCCGTAGCTGCCGAAAAGCCCTGCCCGAGCGAGCCCGTGCTCATGTCGACGCCGGGAGTGAGCTTCCTGTCAGCGTGGCTCGGCAGGGAGGTCCCGCCCTTGTTCAGTGTTGAAAGGAGTTCTTTCGGAAGGTAGCCCTTCTCCGCGAGGGTGGCGTAGAGGGCGGGACCCGCGTGTCCCTTTGACAGGACGAACCAGTCGCGGTCTGCGGCCTTTGGATCGGCCGGATCGAGCCGGAGGTGGCGGAAATACAGCGCAACGAGTATCTCCACGACGGACATGGAGCCACCGACGTGGCCTATGCCGAGGGTGGCGATGGACTGGAGGCAGGCGCGGCGCACTGAAGTGGCCCTCGCCGTGAGGGCAGAGATTTCCGCCGCGCTCGCGGGCTTGTCGGGAACCTTCACGGTCATGTCGTCACCTTTTTCGAGCTGCCGTCCATGAAGGACTTGTCCTTGTCGCCGACCCAGTAGCGCTCACCGGCGATGCACCAGATGAAGCAGAGGGGTTCCTCGTGGCTGAACACCGGATGGTAGTTGAGAAGGGGGATAGTCACATGGGATCCGACCTGCACATCCTTTACGAAGGTGAGCCTCTCGTCATCCTCGTAGACCTGCATGGCACCCGAACCCTCGATGAAGGAGTAGCACTCCTCCTGGTCGGTATGGTTATGGGGTGGCCAGGCACGGGAACGATCATCATAGAAGGTATAGCCTGCCATGAACTTGTCGGCCTGCTCCCCGACATCGAACATCTTGTAGACCTTCTTGCGCGTGAGGAGGCGGAGGCGCGAGGGATCTTCCCGGCCCTCCTTCCATTTCATGTGCTGGACGGGATGGACCTTGTCGGCGAGGGCACGGTAGAGGTAGAGGTGGGCGGCTTCGGTACCGGCCTCTACGACGAACTCCGCTCCCCTGGAAATGTAGAGTATGTCGTAGTGCTCGAGTTCAAAGGCCTGCCCCTCCACGCTCACCGTCGCCGGTCCCGCGAGGTTGAAGGCCAGGGTCTCCTCCCGCTTGTGGCAGAAATTCGTCGAGCGGGCATCGACGATGTCGAGCTCGGCGAGGGAGAGGAACTCGAGGTTCGAGTCCCGCTGATTGAAGACCTCACGCAATACCGCGCGGCTGTCGCGGGCGTGGAATCGCTTGCCGTCCTTCCTGGCCATAGGCTCCCCCGTAAGTTAAAGTCTTTAACTTATCCTAGCATGACGCTAGGATTTCCACAAGGAGCATAGCGAAAATCAAAGGTAATCGAGGGAAATGTCATAGTATGATCGTGAAAGTATTTAACTTATTTGCTTAAAGAGCGAGGCTGTGCTACTCTCGGAGAGTGTCACCAGGAGGCATCGATTGAGCATCCTCGAGCGGCTTCGCGCGGGCAATCCTTCGGTCGGGCTTTTCGGTCTGGAGGAAGGGGCCCTCGCTCCCTATGGCGCGTCAGTCCCTGGAGATTGGTCAGCCCTCGTGGCAGCCCTCGAGGCGAGCGTGGCCATTCCTGCCGAAGGCGTAGCCTATGTCACCTCCCATCCTCCCCTCGAGGCGACAGGCGACGCTAGGATCCTCGCTGCGGTCCACATGGGCGGCATGCCGATCCAGGTGGGCTACTGCGCGGGCCGCAATTCGACGCTCAACGGCCTCGAATATCATAAATGCAGCGAGATAGTGGTTGCGGCCGATGACCTTGTCCTCCTTCTCGGACTGCGGGGCGACCTGTCCGAGGAGGTTCCGGAGCCGGGTTCTGGGGAGACGCTTCCTCCGGGACCGGGCATCGATTCCTCAAAGGTTGTTGGCCTCGTTCTCCTTTGCGGCCAGGCAGTCGAATTGTTTTCGGGAACCCTCCATCTGGCGCCCTGCCGTGTTCATGCCGGGGGCTTCCGCAGCGCCATCATCCTGGCCTCTGGCACCAACCTCGAGTTCGGGCCAGGAGAGCGCCCGGCGGGCGATCCCCTTCTTCGCAAGCGCAACAAGTGGATCATCGCCCATCCCCAGAGGAGGGTCCTCGTCGACCAGGGGGTCATCCCGACGCTGCGCGGTCCCAACCGCCAGGTCATGCCCCTGGAGGGCGCATGACGCATCGCGGCCTGAGCGCCACGGACATCAGGAAGCGCAACCGCTTCGGCCTCCTCAGCCTCGTCCACAGGAATGGGGCAATTGCACGCAATGACCTGGCTTCGAGCATTGGCCTGACAAGGGCCTCGGTGACGATCCTCGTCGGCGAGCTCCTCGAGGAGGGGCTCATCGTCGAGGCGGGTTCCTCGGGTGGAAACGGCAAGGCCGGACGCCGGAAGATCTTCCTTCGCATACGGAACGAGGCGGGGAAGCTCCTCGGAGTCGGCATCGACCAGGAGCGGATCCAGGTTCTCGTCTCCGACCTCGGCGGCACGGTGCTTGGAGTACGGAACCTCTCGCTGCCCAGGATACTGAGGGGCGCGGAGCCAGGGACGGTTTTCGCCAAGGCCGCAGCCCAGGCAGTCAGCGAGCTGCTTGGAGGGGAGGCTGCGGCGGCAGCCGGGGTGCTCGGCGCCGGCGTCGGTGTCACCGGACGCGTCGATCCGGATTCGGGTCTGTCCCTCCGGGAGCCGCGCCTCTGGGAGGGGACTGTAGCGATCAGGGAGCCCTTCGAAGCAGCTCTTGGCGTGCCGGTGTCGGTCAACAACAATGTCAGGGCCCTTTCAGTTGCGGAACTCCTCCTCACGGACATGAAAAAAAGCCCGCCCGCCGGCCTCCTCCTCGTAAAGTACGGGCCTGGCGTCGGCGCTGCCTGGACTCCGGGTGGATTGCCCTGGTCGGGTGCCCACAACCGGGCGGGCGAACTCGGTCACACCTTCGTGGCAGCCGACGGTCCTCCCTGCCCCTACTGCGGGCGCCGGGGCTGCCTCGAGTCCCTCGTGTCTGCCCAGGCCCTTGGGCTGGCCCTTTCGATGCAGGGTTCCACTGTCGAGACCCTCTGCGCTGCGCTCTCCCTCCGCGATCCGGAGGCCTTTGCCCTCCTGGCCAGCCGTTTTGCGCGGGCCCTGGGCAACGCAATTGAACTTTGCGACCCCTCGGTCGTCACCCTTTACGGCTTGGCCTTCAGGGATTCAGCCCTCTTTTCGGAGGTCGCCCGCCGTGTCGAGGCCAACGACCGTCCCTGTGAGATCAAACGCTCGGGCCTCGACCCGGAGTTTCCCGCCCTCGGAGGCGTAGCCCTGGCCCTCGAGCGCTTTTTTCAGGGCGGTGGGACGATCGGGAAGTAGCCGCCCAGGCTAAGGGATCCTGGGCTGGTCCTGTCCCGCGTCCTTCTTGAGCCCGGCCAGACCCGCTTCCACGGCAACCTCCGATTCAAGCGCGGCCATGTCGGCCTCGAGCCGCGAGGAGTTGTCTCCCAGGAGTTCCCCGGTCATCAGTTGCAGCTCCGCAAGGAGGCGGTCGGCGTCGATGCTCCGCTCGCTGGCGGCGACAAGGGGGAGTTTTTCACGGATGCGGCGGACCTTGTCCTCGGTCTCGGCGAGCTCTGCGGCGAGGGGAGCGCGTTTGCCCTCGAGTTCGCTGAGCTTGGCCCGGGCCGATGCGGCCAGTTCAGCCATAGCCTTGCCCTCGGCCAGGGCGACACGCGCGGTCCAGAGAGCCAGCTCCCCGTCGAGGGCGGTGAGGGCATTTCGGGCAAGCTTGGAACTCGTGGCGAAGTCCACGAGGTAGGCGCGCGCTCCGGCGAGGTCGAGGCCTGAAAGGTCGGTGTCGTCCATGGATTTCCTCCGCCTACGGAGTATGGGGCCTGGGATTCGGCGAAGCAAGCCAAAGCAAAGGATGCTGGATCTTGAAAAAGGAGAGCGTAGCTCTCATCCTTTAGCCTGTACGCTGGGTCAGCACCGGTGGGTCTTATATCAAGGAGTCATGGAATGAAGAAAAGTTGTCGGCAATCGAGGGGTTTGGCGATGGGGTTGGCCTTCCTCATAGTCATTTTGGCTGTCGGCTTGCCAGCATCCGCCCAGGCCTCCGGGGGCAGTTCAGGCGCTCCTGTCGATACAACGGGCCTGAGCGCGACCGAGCAGGCCTTCCTGACAGGCTATCTCGATCACCTGAACTACATGGTCTTTGTCGCCGATGGCGAAAAGTTGAGTCCCCCCCTCGCCAAGCTGGCAGTGACCCAGGCCAACCGCTATCTCATCGAAAAGCTTGGGCTGGCGGTGATCGACTTCGACCAGATAGAGAAGAACAAGAAGGACCAGTCCGCTGCCTGGCAGTCCGAGACCGGTGGATCCATCAGCATGCTTCAGTTCCTCGCCCGCAAGTTCAATGCCGACGTTTACGTGGAAATCGACTTTTCGGTCAAGGACAGCTCGTCGGGCGGGAAGTTCAAGGCGGCAGCCCAGGGTACGGTAAAGATCTTTGACCCGGCCACTGCGACCATGCTTGGCTCGATCCCCTATACGGGTCTGGAAGCCTTCAGTCCAGTCAACCTGGACCAGGCCGCAGGCAACGCGATCTCCTCGGCGGTCTGGACCCTCATGCCGCGCCTGACCACCCAGGTCAGGGATCTCATGAAGAACTCCCTGGCCAAGGGACTCCGCTACGAGCTCATCATCAACAAGACGCCTGATGCCAAGATTATGTCCACCTTCAGGCGGGGCCTCGCCAAGAAGGTCCGCGAGGTCGAGCAGGCGAGCTACACGCCGGAGGAGACGCGGCTCAATGTCTATGCCTTTGTGAAGGCAGACAAGGTGCAGGACCTGGTTTTTGACGCCGCTGACGCCGCAGGCATGCCCGACTTCAATCTCCTGTATCAGCGCGGAAGGTCGCTTACCTTCGATTCGGGGCTACAATGAACAGAGGAATTTCCACGCGCGGTTTCGTCGCCCTGTTTGCGCTGGCCGCCACCCTCGCGGCCGCTGGCCAGACGCCTCCAGCCTGGGCGAACAAGCTTCCCTCTCCTTCTGGCGGGGAAACCTTTTTCACCGGAATGGGCCAGGCCAAGGGCAGGGCCGAGGCAGCTGCGGCTGATGCAGCCTTCGCCAACCTGGCTTCGGGCATGATGATGTACGTCGGTGTCGATATGACAGCTGAAACGAGCTCATCGACCACCGAGAGCAAGGGCGCCATCTCGAGCGAGTATTCAAGCACGGTGAAGGGCACGGCCTCCAATCATGTGACGGGCTTCAAGATCAAGGACCGTGTTGCCTCCTATGACAGGAAGGCTGACCTTACGACCCTGTGGCTTCTTGCAGGCTGGAAGACAGCTGACCTGGAGCGGGAAAAAGCCCGTGTCGCTGCCCTCCTCCAGGAGAAGCTGGATGCCGTCGCCGTGCCAGAGGCAGCAGCTAAGGCAGCCCTTCGGGCAGGCAAGGCTGTCGAAGCAATTGCAGGTTATATAAATGCTGCATCCGCAGCCACTGGACCCGGCATCGAGAATCCCGAGATAAAGGTCAAACGGAACATTGCGGCAGCGGTGGGGGTGCTTAATCAGATGAGCATCGAGGTGGCTTTTCCCAAGGGTGGCATCGCGGTACTGGCGCCTTGGCCCGGCCCCCTTCGTGTAACGGTCCTTTACGGCTCTGAGGGCAAGGCTGTCCCCGGGGTCAAGATAGTGCTGGGCTATCCTAAGAAGTCTGGCACGAGGCTCGTCACCAAATCGGTGAACCTCATGACTGATGAACAGGGTGTGGCAGAGTTTGTCCCGCCCTCGCCCGATTTTGTGGGCAAGGCGCGGATGGCGGTCAAGGTGGACTTCGCTGCCCAGGAGGATATGCTCGACGCTGTGCCCGCAGCCTATGCGCCGACCCTCGAACCGCTCCTCGATGCGATGGGAGCCCTCCAGGCCAGCCCCGAGTTCACGGTGGTTTCCCGCGCCAAGGAGATACCCACGGGCCTGGCCATCCTCGACTTCGACGAAAAAGGACAGGCTCTTCCAGGAGCCGTCAGCGCTGGAAGCCTCCAGGGGATCCTTGCCAAGGCGGGCTTTTCGCTTATCCCGACGCAGATCGATGCAAGCCTTATTGTGGAAGCCCAGCCTGACAAGGTACGCGAAGCAGTGTCGCGCGGTGCAGCAAAGCGCTTTGTATACGGCATCACCCGTATCACCGGCCTGCGTCAGGATTCAGGCATGTGGATCGCCGAAGCCCGGGTTTCGGCAACGGCCATCGACGTGGCCTCAGGCGCGGTCCTGTGGACCGCCGACAAGCAGGTAACGGCAGTCGGCAACGACGAGGCCCAGGCCCGGCGAGCGGTCCTCGTGGAAGTCGGAGCCAACGCACTGGGGAAGGACCTCCTGTCGAATTTGCCCTGACGCGCTGTTTCGGGCCGGGTGCGTTGTCGCGCCTGAGCTTGAAACCCGGCAGGCGATCCGCCATCTAAACCCTGCCTTAGGCGGCGGGTGCAGCCCGGTTTCCTTCGCTCGGATCCGGGAGGAGAGCACTCATTGTTTCCGTTATTGAAAACGCAGACCTATTCTATCCAGTTCTCTATCTTATGGTTGAAGGAACTTCTCCAGTCTTTCCAGAGTTGCATCTTTCTGTTTGCTTTTGTAAGCACCTAGAACTAGCTCTGCCTTGACTATCGAAGGAACTCCTATTTCGCCTGGAGGAAGTGCTAACATTCTTTTCTATATATTCTCATATTTTCCACTAAGGTAATAAATACATGTATTGGCATCCAGGTAATACATTTCTAGAACTCTTCCCTGGGCGCGTCAGCACTAAAGCCGGGCGTATCAGGTTTCTTGAATGTGGGATCATCTACCGAACCAAAAAGAGCTTCAAACCCCAGGGCTATGATTTCTCCGTTTTTCAAGTGCAAAGACGGATTGCGGCCCTTTCGCAAGGGGAGCGGCGGTTCCCCCTGCGAGGCTAAGGCGCAGGCGCTACAGCTTCAGCTCCACACCGCCGCCAAAGCCCAGGCCGCCGTAGGGTTTGAAGAGCGTGTTGATGGGGATCCAGTAGTCGAGGCCAGCCTCGCCGAAGACGCGCATGTCGCGGCTGATGAGGAAGGCCGCCTTGGCCCAGGCCTGCACGCCCAGGTGGGCCAGGAAGTCCGTCTTTGTGTCCGTACCGGTGATCGCCTCGCTCAAGTGGACATAGCCAGCGCCGACGGCTCCCCAGCCTGAGAGGCTGAGCCTGCCCACGTTCACGTTCATCTCCCCGCCCACGGCGACATCGATGGGAATTATGAGGACCGTTGCGAAACTGAACATCTGGCCGAGAGGGATCTGGACTGTGGCGAGGGGGCGGAACCCGACATATCCACGCGAGGCGACTGCGCGGAAGCCGGGGACGAAGTCGAGGCCGGCAGTCCCGAGGAAGAGGTGGGCGTAGGGATCGAAGTCGATGCCGAGCCTCGGGATTTCCTGGAGGGCAGCCTCCGGCGTGATGGATTTTCCACCGTAGATCTCCTGCGCGGTGGAGACCTCGGAGCCTACCGAAGTGACCAACAGGAGTCCGACCTCGCTGTCGTCGCTGAATCCCTCGACGGTCGAACGCTCGACGACCAAGTACTCGTCGCCGACCTGGATACCCATGTTGCGTCCGAGGGCCATCTTTACCTCACCCCGTTTGACCGAAAGGATCTTGCTCGAGATCTGGAAGGCCGGAATCTTCCTGATCTCGTATTGGAGCTGGTCGGGAATGGAGTCGATGGCGTTCTTGATGGAAGCGAACTGATCCTTCTTGTCGGAGCCGCTCGTCTCCACCTCGGCTACACCCAGTGTCGCGCCCCCCCCCGCCACATCGACGAAGGTCACGTGGACTGTGAGCTTGGTTTCATAATTGAGGGCCTTGTCGTTCCACTTCGATGAGAAGGAAGAGACCACCGGTGCGGCGACGATGAAGGCTCCGACAAGGTTGTTCCAGTCAGCCTCGGTGAGGGTCGCCTCACCGAACTGGAACTTCTCCGGGATGACGACCGAGCTTTCCTTGGCTTTTTTTATGGCGGCTATGAACTCAGAGAGGCCGCCCGAGGACAGGCGTTGTTCGATGCCTATGACATTGAACCTGCCAAGGTCGACAAAGACCTTCCGGGTCTTCTGGTCGATGCTCCCGAGGGTCTCCAGGGGGATGGACCAGCCGTACCAGCCAATATTGAAGATGGCCAGGTCCTTTTTCTTCGAGACGTCCGGGCTCTGGGCCATGAGGATCGATGCAAGCAAGATGAGTGGCAGTACAAGGGCGAAGCGCCGGGCCGATGTGTTCATTTCAACTCCTGGCAGATATAGGATATCTTTATGTTCGTTCATGGCCCTCGTCTTGCCAAGGGCACGGAACCACAGACTATTCCGCAGGATTTTCGTGCCATATTCATGAAAGAGCTGTGGCGTCAAGCCTAATTCATTACCTCTTGAACCTTCCTGCCCTTATCACTATACTCCGGCTTGTTCAGCATTTTTCAAAATAGGGTAGGAAACCGCAAGCTTTGCGAACCGACTCGGAATTATCGAATCAACGGGTTTCCTTTCATCGTTGTTCATCCATATGTGGAGAGGTAGAGAAGCGACATGGCCTTTGACATCACCAAGATGCGGAATATCGGCATCAGTGCCCACATCGACTCGGGAAAGACCACCCTCTCCGAGCGAATACTTTTTTATTGCAACAAGATCCACGCGATCCACGAGGTCAAGGGCAAGGATGGCGCTGGCGCCACCATGGACTCCATGGATCTCGAGCGCGAGCGCGGCATCACCATCCAGTCGGCGGCCACCAACGTCGAGTGGAAGGACAAGACGATCAACCTTATCGACACACCCGGACACGTCGATTTTACCATCGAGGTCGAGCGTTCCCTGCGTGTTCTTGATGGAGCCATACTCGTGCTCTGCGCTGTGGCCGGCGTCCAGTCCCAGTCGATCACCGTCGATCGCCAGCTCAAGCGCTACCATGTGCCCCGCCTCGCCTTTATCAACAAGTGCGACCGCACCGGCGCGAATCCTTACCGGGTCAAGGCCCAGCTTGCCGAGAAACTGGGGCTCAATCCCGTCTTCATGACCCTCCCGATCGGCCTCGAGGACAAGCTCGAGGGCCTCATCGACCTCCTTGAAATGCGGGCTGTCTACTTCGATGGCGATGCCGGCGACGAACTCCGCTACGCCGAGATTCCGGCCCACCTCCTGGACGATGCCGAAAAGTTCCGCGAGGAACTCGTCGATTCCGCCTCGATGTTCTCAGATGAACTCGCCGAAGCCTACCTCGACGGCGAGGCTACCAACGAGATGATCGTCGAGGCTGTCCGCAGGGGCACCATCGCCGACCAGCTCGTGCCGGTGTTCGTGGGTTCCGCCTACAAGAACAAGGGCGTCCAGGTCCTCCTCGATGGCGTCTCCGCCTATCTGCCCAATCCCACCGAAAAAAGGAATGTGGCCCTGGACCTCGACAAGGGCGAGGCCGAGATTGTCCTTCAGGCCGAGGGTGCCCACCCAACAGTCTCGCTTGCCTTCAAGCTCGATGACGGGCAGTACGGCCAGCTCACCTATGTGAGAATCTACCAGGGTTCCATCAAGAAAGGCGACGAGCTCCTCAACACGAGGGCACGCAAGCGATTCAGGGTCGGACGCCTCGTGCGCATGCACGCCTCGACGATGGAAGACATCAACGAGGGCTTTCCCGGCGACATCATAGCCCTCTTCGGTATCGAGTGTGCCTCCGGCGATACCTTCTGTGACTCCAAGATCAATGTCGCGATGACCTCGATGTACGTGCCCGAGCCGGTCATCTCCCTGGCCATCGAGCCGACAGACAAGAAGTCCTCCGACCAGATGGCCAAGGCCCTGAACCGTTTCACCAAGGAAGACCCGACCTTCCGCACCTTTGTCGATCCCGAGTCCAACCAGACGATCGTGCAGGGCATGGGCGAGCTCCACCTCGAAGTGTACATCGAGCGCATGAAGCGCGAGTACAAGTGCGAGGTCACCACGGGCATGCCCCAGGTCGCCTACCGCGAGGCCATCACCCAGAAGGCCGAGTTCAGCTACACGCACAAGAAGCAGACCGGCGGTTCAGGCCAGTACGGCAAGGTCGCCGGCTGGATCGAGCCTTCGAGCGAAAAGAATTTCGAGTTCGTCAACATGGTCAAGGGCGGCTCGATTCCGACCGAGTACATCCCGAGCTGCGAGAAGGGCTTCAAGCACTGCATCGAAAAGGGCGCCCTCATCGGCTTCCCCATCGTCAACGTGAAGTGCATCGTCAACGACGGCGCCTCCCACGCAGTTGACTCTTCGGACATCGCCTTCCAGCTCGCGGCCATAGGCGGCTTCAAGGAAGCCTACGAAAAGGCGAGGCCCGCCATCCTCGAGCCCATCATGAAGGTGGAGGTCGAGGGTCCCACCGAGTTCCAGGGCAATATTTTCGGCTCCATCAACCAGCGCCGCGGCCTGATCACCTCGAGTTCCGAGGATGGCCGCTTCTGCAAGGTCGAGGCCGAAGTTCCCCTTTCCGAGATGTTCGGCTATTCCACCGTGATCCGCTCATTGTCACAGGGCAAGGCGGAGTTTACCATGGAGTTCCTGAAGTACTCGAAGGTTCCGACCAACGTCTCCGATGAGCTGAAGAAGCAGTACCTTGAGAAACGCCGTGCCGAGCAGGGCCGGTAGAAAGGAGTTCCCATGCTGAAAGCGGAGCTTATTGCCAAGAGTCCGATGCGCGTCCTCGAGAAGTCCATCGAGGGCGGGCTTGCCAGTGGCAACATCGGCATCATAGCCAGCAAGAAGGGCGTCGGAAAGACGAGCGTCCTTGTACAGATCGCCATCGACAAGCTCCTCCAGGGGCAGAAGGTCATCCACGTGTCCTTCTCCTCCAATACGAGCCACGTTTTTGACTGGTATGAGAACATTTTCACCGAGGTTGCCAAGAAGCGCGGCCTTGAGCACGCAGACGAAGTCCGCGATGAGCTCGTCCAC
>JBMOIK010000074.1:0-13710 GCA_049317365.1 Rectinemataceae bacterium
GCTCGCGCATCCCGATGGGCAGACCCGGCGACCCCGGGGACTTGGCAGGAATTGTCCTGTATCTCGCCTCGGACCTCTCAACGTACACGACCGGAGCCAACATCCTCGTCGATGGAGGTTATACGATATGGTAGCTGCGACATGCAGGGACAGGGTCGAAGCCTTCCTCGGCAGCGAAAACGGCATCCTCCCCCTGGAGCCCTGTTACATAGCCCGAAAGGGACTGCCGCCAGGAAGGCGGCTGGGCCTCGAGGAGTCTGCCTACGATCTCGGTGAGCGGGGAAACATCATCGCACGCTGCCTTGCCTCGGAGACGGGCATCAACAACCCGCAGGGGATTCCGGACCAGGGGCTGTCCTTCCTGGCCATGCCAGGACAGCGGATCACCGTAAAGGATGCCATGGCAGCCGCGGGGGACCTGGTCATGGGCGCGGAGCGCGCGGCCCAGGGCCGGGGCCTCAACCTCCTGGCGAAAATATTCGATTTCAATTGCAGGCTTTATTTCCATGTACACCTCAGGGAATCCGACTCGCGGCTCGTGGGCAAGAATCCCAAGGAAGAGGGCTACTTTTTCCTCGAAGGCCCGGATCCGGGGCCGCACCCGGAAACCTTTTTCGGGGTCCATCCCTACATCACCAGGGAAGGCCTCCAGGAAAAGCTCCTCCTGCCCTACCTCGAGGCCTGGGACAGCGACCTCATACTGAAGCACTCGCGCGCCTACCTCAACGTCCCCGGCGAGGGCTTCCACCTGCCCGCCGGCGGCCTCCATGCACCAGGCTCGACCCTGACCCTGGAACTGCAAGAACCCTCCGATACCTTCTCGGTGTTCCAGGCCAGGATCGGCGATATCCATATAGACAAGGCCTTGCTTCACAAGGATATCCCGAGGGAGACCTGGGAAAGGGAGGGGGAGAGCTCAGCACTTTCCCTGGTGGATTGGGAACTGAGCGGCGACCCCTTCTTCTACGAGAACAGGCGGATCGCACCCATTCCAATAAATGCACAACTAGCATCTTCTTTCTCTGAAAGCTGGATCATCTACAACTCCCGGAAATTCAGCGCGAAGAGGCTGGTCGTCGCTCCCGGGGGAAGCGCCCACTCCCAGGATGCGGGTGCCTACACGCTCTTTGTCTGGCGCGGCTGTGGGCAGGTCGATGGACATTCCCTCAGCGCAGGCGAAGCGGGAAAGGACGAGTACCTCGTCAGCCAGGCGAAGGCCATGAGCCGCGTGGAAATCAGCAATTCGGGGACTGAGGATCTTGTGGTCTTCAAGCTCTTCGGCGCGGGGGTCAACCCTGATGTGCCCTTCCTGAAGACCATGGTTTCGAAGTAGGCAGGGCCAAACCGGAGCGGCGAAGTCCTATTCCTGGGGCGCAGGCGGGAAACCGTCTGCACCCCAGAGCCGCCGCTCCCAGTAGAGCTGTATCCAGCCCTCGAACTCGGCCCTATCAAGTGCAGGCGCGAAATCTGTCGCCTCGGAAAAAAAGCGCTCGGGCAGGCTGTCATCGCCAGGTGAAAGGCCCATTGAAAAGTTGAGGCGCCTGATCCGGGTCAGGATATCGGTGCAGAGTACCTGGAGTTCTTCCTTGGCCACAGCGCGACCGGCCAGTTCGCTCGCGGCCACGCAGAGCTGGTCCCAGCTAAGGAAGTCGCGGTAAAAGCGACACATGATAAGTGAGTCGGCAAGGATGAGGCGGTTTTCCCAATCGATGAAGGTATCGACGAAGGCCCTGGCATCCAGGCCTTTGGTTGCACCTGACAGCTCCGCCTTGTAGAAGGTCGTCCGGAGGTGGCAGGCGCCCCGGGGAGAGAGGGCATAGCTCAAGGCCATCCCCGGCATCTTCCTGCTTTCATAGCCGGCAGGGTCGAGGCCCTTGGAGGTGATCGAGAGCTCGGCGATGCCCAGCTCTGCAGCGGCGGCATCCATGCCCCGCGCGAGGATCGCGCCGAGTCCCGGAGTCCGATATGCCACAGCGTCGAGCCAGGCCAGGAGCTCATCGACATTTCCCGCCCGTGGGCCTTCGCTGATCCTGCCGAGTTCCCTTCCCTTCATGGCCAGGGCCAGGATATTGCCCGCGCTTATCGTATCCATGCCGAGCCGGTTGCAGCGTTCATTGAGGCGCGCGACATCGCGGGCATCTTTCACCATGCAGGACCCCCCGAATACGTAGAGGGTCTCGTACTCGGGACCATGGATGCTTGTGCCAGCCTCCGGACCCGCAAGGAGGGTGAGACGCTTTCGGCATCTCATGGGGCAGGGATTGCAGGTATCGGTTTCCACCTTCGCCCACTCTGGCCAGCCCTCGGCTTCGAGACTGGCACGGTGGGGAGCCCTTCCCTTTGTCCAGAAGTCGGTGGGGAAGGCTCCAGCCTCGTTCATGATAGCTACCATCATCGGCGTTCCGAATTTCCGGTAGTTGTTGGACACTGGCGATTCCACAGCAAGCCTGGAAATGGCCAGTCGTGAAGCCGCGAAGGCCTCGCTCGATTCCCGCTTTGATGGTCCTGACGATTGTACCGAAAGGGCCTTGAGATGCTTGCTGCCAAAGACAGCCCCCAAGCCGCCCCGTCCGAGGGCATGGGCTTCCTCGTGCATTACCGCCGCGAAGGCTACGAGCTTCTCTCCAGCAGGGCCTATCGAAAGGACGGCGGATCGTCCCCCTATTTCCTTCACGACACGCCGCTCCGTTTCCATGGCGTCGAGTCCCCACAGCCCTTCAGCGGGCAGTATGGTGGCTCCCGAAGGATCGATGTGGACACGGCAGGGGACAGGCGAGGATCCCTTGATGACCACCGCATCCCAGCATGTTTCGCGAAGCGTACGCGAGATGGAGCCTCCGACATAGCTTTCGAGCCAGGCCCCCGTAAGTGGACTCTTCGTGAACGCAGCCAGGCGGTTGGACCCGGGGAAGGCATAGGAAGCGAGGGGGCTGGAACAGAGGATGATGGGGTTCGCGGGTGAAAGGGGATCGATCGAGGGATCTAGAAAGCGCTCCAGGAGGAGGATGCCGAGGCTCTTGCCTCCCATTCCGGCAATTCCTTCTGTTGTCAGTATTTCTTTGGTATGAATGCCGGAATCAAGCTCAACGATCAAGAGAGAAATCGGGGTCTCCATTTCGATTTCGATCCTTTCAATCCCCTTCAAAGGTTATCATGTATACTGTATACCGAAATCCACGCAATTGCTAGACTCAAAGGCTAAAAGGAACATCGCAGGGGAAACCGAAGCCGATCGCACCGCGTGCTGTAAACCCATTTCGCCCTTCATGACAAGACCTCCCTTTTCAGGCATTCTGGGGACATGAAACGCAGAAGGATTGTCATCACCGGCGCGACAAGCGGGATAGGACGGGCGACAGCCAGGGCCCTCGCCGACGGTAACCACGACCTTATCATTGCTGCCAGGAATGCTGCCCTCCTCGAAGAGACCGCAGTGGGCTTCCGCGCAGCCGATCCGGCAGCGGAGATTCATGCCCTCGTCGTCGACTTCGCTTCCTTTGCGAGTATCAGGGATTTTTCGAGTCGCCTGCACGAAAACTTCGATAGCATCGACGTCCTCTTCAATTGCGCAGGGCTCTTCATGGACAGACCGGGCAGGACAGCCGAGGGATTCGAGATGACCATCGGCGTCAACCACCTCGGCAGCTTCCTCCTCACCCGCCTCCTGGTGGACCTTCTGGCGAAGGGGGATGGGCCGCAAATAGTCAATGTCTGCTCGAAGGCTGCGCTCTTTGCAAGCTTCCGCGACCGCCCGGATGCCTTTGCGCGTCATCCGGCAGGCTTCAGGGCCTACTCGGCCTCAAAGCTCCTCCAGCTTCTGTCGACCCTGCGGCTTTCGGAGGAACTGGCGGGACTCGGCATCACGGTGAACGCCATCCATCCGGGAGATGCGGCGACCGGCATCTGGAAGGGCGAAAGCCTCCTGATGAGGCTTGCCAACTCGCTGATGGTCCGGAGACTTTCCTCGCCCGAGGAAGCGGCCAAAGCCGGGCTCTTCCTCCTGGAAAACGAGGCAATGCGGAAGGTCTCAGGCGGATTTTTCGAGCGCGAGGGCATCGGCATCCCACTGCCAGCCCGCCTCCGCGGCCGATCGCTCAGTGATGCCATAGCCAGGAGAACCGACGAGGCTATCGCCGGGCGAGCATGAGGGCAGGTCGAGGCTGATCGTGCGGACAGTCCAGCAGCTGCGACGTCTACCCAAGCCCTGAGGCCTTCGACTATAGTTATTTCGCTTTCCACGCCACGAGACGAAGGAGTCCATATGCCCAGGCCCCTCAAGATACGCGACCTTACCCTCCGCGATGGGCAGCAGTCGCAGTTCGCCACCCGCATGAACCAGGCCCAGGTGGAGAGGGTACTTCCACTCTACCGCGAGGCGAAATTCTGGGGCATGGAGGTCTGGGGTGGGGCGGTTCCGGACTCGGTGATGCGCTACCTCGACGAGAATCCCTGGACGCGGCTCGAAAGCATCAAGGCGGGCATCGGAGGGGTCTCCAGGCTCACCGCCCTCTCGCGGGGCCGTAACCTCTTCGGCTATACGCCCTACCCCGATTCGGTGATCGGGGGATTCTGCAGGAATGCCGTCCATTCTGGCGTCGATGTCATGCGGATCTTCGACGCCTTGAACGACGTCGAAAACATGAAGGCCTCCATCCGCTTCGTGAAGGAGGCCGGAGGCCAGGCCGACTGCGCGATCTGCTACACGGTCGATCCGCGCTTTTCCATGGGCGAGCGGATCAACGCCTTCCTCAAGGGCAGGCGCCTCCCCGGAAAATTGTTCACAATTAAATATTTCGTCGGCAAGGCCAGGGAACTCGCGGCCCTCGGCGCGGACATGATCTCCATAAAGGACATGGCAGGACTCATCGAGCCTGGCATGACCGCCACCCTCATCAAGGCCCTCAAGGAAGAAGTGGGCATCCCCATCGACCTCCACACGCACTGCACGCCGGGCTTCGGCGTGGCTTCCACGCTCATGGCAATGCAGAGCGGTGTCGATATCGTGGACACTGTCATACTCGCCTTCTCGGGAGGCCCTGCGGCACCTGCCTGGGAGATCGTGGAGCTGCTCGCGCGGAGGCTCGAACGGCCCACTGGTGTGGACGCTGCGGCGGTCGGCAAGATCGACACCCAGCTCCGCGCCATGCGGCGCGAACTGGAGAAATTCGACCAGTACAAGGACAACCATCCGCCGATCCTCGACCTCTCGAAGCACGAGCTCCCGCCGGAGGACCGCTCCCTCTTCGACGGCGCCGTCGAGGCCGCGCGCGCGGGCAGGGTCGACCGCGTGCTCGAACTCTGCCAGAAGATCGAAAAACGTTTCAATTACCCGGACCCCGACGACATCGTCCGTACGGCTCAGATCCCAGGCGGCATGTACACGAACATGCTCTCGCAGCTCCAGGATGCCAAGCTCGAGGCTCATATTCCCGAGGTGCTGGCGCTGGTGCCCGAGGTCAGGCTTGACTGTGGCGTACCGCCCCTCGTCACTCCCACCAGCCAGATCGTCGGAGTGCAGGCGGTCAACTGCGTCATAGACAGGCACCTGGGCAAACCGATGTACAGCAACGTGTCGAAGAACTTCTTCGAACTCGTGAAGGGCGCCTACGGCAACACGCCCTGGCCCGTCGATCCCGCTTTCCGGAAGAGGATCACCGGCTCGCCCGTCGAGACGCCCTACGACACCTCGAAGTACGTCAAGCAGCCCAACCCGGCCCTGGTCCAGTTCGGAGGCACTCCGCTGGCGACGAACGAGAAGGAGGAGCTCCTCCTCGAGCTCTTCCCGAGCGTCGCGGAGAAATTCCTCAAGGGCCAACGGAAGCGCGAATGGGAAGCAGCCAATCCGCCTGCCCCGCCGCCCCCGCCCGAGCCGGAGAAACCCTCGCGCTACGCGGCGGCATTCTGGGAAGAGGAGCTGGCGCTGGCCATCGAGGCCTGACCGTCACAACCGCAATGGAAACCACCGATCCCGGCGCGCACGAGGCGCGCCTCTTCGCCTATGCCTTCAAGGCCACCATTCCCGTGCTCCTGGGCTATATCACGATCGGCATAGCCTATGGGCTCCTCCTGGTGACCGCCGGCCTGCCCTGGTGGCTCGCCCCCCTTTCGAGCGTGGTCGTCTACGCCGGTGCGGCGCAGTTCATGGCAATTGGTCTCATCACCTCGGGGAGGGGCGTCCTCGAGATCGCCCTCCTCACCTTCCTGGTCAACGCGCGGCACCTCGTCTACGGGCTGTCGCTGCTGGGACCCTTCGGAGAGGCCAGGCGCTGGAAACCCTACCTGGTCTACGCGCTCACCGACGAAACCTACGGCCTCCTCACGACGGTCAAGCCGCCTCCGGGAATTCCGGAAGGCGCAGAGGGAGCGCATGGGCGGGAACGCTTCTACGCCCTGGTGTCGGGCCTCGACCAGTCCTACTGGGTGCTCGGATCGGCTGTCGGGGCCGCGGCCGGCGCCCTCGTGCCAGAGGGGTGGACCGGGGGCCTTGATTTCGCCCTGACCGCCTTGTTCATAGTACTGCTGGTCGAGCAGGTCCGGAGCGTGCGAATCGCAGCTCCCTACCTCGTGACGCTTGCGGCTGCAGCCATCGCGCTCTTCGTCTTCGGACCGGCTAATTTCCTCGTCTCTGCTATCCTCCTGGCGACGGGCGGGATGCTGGCACTGCGCCGCGGCATCGAGAGCGGCGTCGTGGGCGCTGCCGAGGGCGGGGAAAAGCAATGAACTGGGACTATACCGCCATCCTCATCTCGATTACCGCCATGGGGGCTGTTACCCTCGCCTGCAGGGCCACGCCCTTCATCCTGTTCCGCTCAGGCAGCATGCCGCCGGTCCTGACCTACCTCCAGCGCTACATGCCCGCGATGATCATGCTGGCCCTGGTCCTGAATTCCTACAAGACCGTCGATGTCCTCCACGCTCCCTGGGGACTTGTCTACATCGTACCGGGTCTCGCAGTGGCAGCCTTCCACGCATGGAAGCGCAATGCCCTCCTGTCGATCATCGCAGGCACGGCGCTGCACATGCTGCTCCTGCGCCTGGCCTGAAGAGGGCGCCAGCACATCAGTATCAGGCCGGAGGCCTTTCCTTTATTGCCCGATGGTACTGTGCGGGCACGAAGGCTTCCCCACCCTGGCCGATGCCGGGCACCCCGAGCTCGCGCATGGCCTCGAAGGCCCAGCCAGGATTCCTGAGAAGCTCGCGACCGAGCAACACCATGTCGGCCTTGCCCTCGGCAAGGATGGCCTGGGCCTGTGTGGCGCCGGTGATGAGGCCGACCGCGCCGGTGGGGATGCCCGCACCCGCCTTGACGGCCGCCGCAAAGGGCACCTGGAAGCCAGGGCCCGCCTTGATGGCCTGGGTCGGAACGAGGCCGCCGGAGGAGACATCGACGAGGTCGACCCCTCGTGCCTTGAGCATTCCACATAATTGCACGCATTCGGGAAGGTCCCAGCCGCCTGGGGCCCAGTCGGTGGCAGACAGCCGCACGATGAGGGGCTTGCCTGCGGGCCAGGCCTTCCTGACCTCCTCGACGACCTCGAGGAGGAGCCGCGCACGGTTCTCGAGGCTGCCACCGTAGCGGTCGATCCGCTGGTTCGACAGTGGAGAGAGGAACTGGTGGAGGAGGTAACCGTGGGCCCCGTGGATCTCCACGAGGTCGAAACCGGCAGCCTCGGCACGGCGAGCGGCAGCCACGAAGGCCTCCACGATGTCGCCCAACGCGGAGGGTGAGAGGGCGACCGGTGCCCGCTCGCCTTCCTTGAAGGGGTGGGCGGAGGCGGAGACGCAGTCCCATCCCCCCGCTTCGACTGAGAGCTGGGCTCCGCCCTCCCAGGGACGGGCGCAACCGGCCTTCCGGCCCGCGTGGGCGAGTTGGACGCCGACAGCGGCACCTGCCTTCTTCGCGAACTCGACGACCCTGCGCAGGGGCTCCCCCTGTGCGTCGTTCCAGAGCCCGAGGTCTCCGGGGCTTATGCGTCCCCGCGCCTCCACGCCGGTCGCCTCGACCACGATGAGGCCCAGGCCCAGGTTGGCACGAGAGCCGTAGTGGACGAAGTGCCAGTCATTGGCAAGACCATCGATGGCGGAGTACTGGCACATCGGTGCCATCGCGAGGCGGTTTCGAATCCTGAGATCCCGGAGCTGCAAGGGAGAGAACAGGGTGGCTGTATTCATGCACCCATGATCGCATGGCCATGCCAGGCTTGTCAGCCGGGGAGACGCCTGGAGACGGCCTCATGTCCCTTCGCGGCGATAGACACAGTTGCCATCAACCCAGGTCTCCAGGACACTGATTTCCCTGAGGGAGGGGCGCGGGGCAGTCAGTGGATCCGTAGAGAGCACGACGAAGTCCGCGAGCATGCCGGGGGCGAGGGTACCCTTCCGATCCTCCATGAACTCGGCATAGGCGGAGCCTCTGGTGTAACAACGGAGGGCTTCCAGGACAGTGATGGCCTGTTCTCCCTCGCGGTTGACCGCGTAGTGGATGTGGAGGAGGGGATCGGAGGTCGCCTCGCCGGGGATGTCCGAGCCAAAGGAAAGGGGGACGCCGGCATCGAGGAAGCTTCGGTAGGGGTAGGCTCCCAGGGCCCGCTCGCTGCCGAGGAGGCGGGTATCCTTGCCGGGGCTCCCGAGGGCTGAGGGCTGGGCGGCGACGCATAGTCCCAACTCCCGTATCCTTGCGATGTCCTGGCGGCGCACGAGCTGGGCGTGCTCGATCCTGAAGCGTTGCTTTGTAATATGAGGATATTCTCCGGCGACCTGCGTGAAGTCGTCGAGGAAGCTGGCTACGGCGCGGTCCCCGATGGCGTGGAAGGTTCCTCGGAAGCCACTCCACGCGAGGCGTTCGAGAGTAAGGCGCTGCGTGTGGGGCTCGGGTCCGCGGTCACCCGGAGTGCCGTCGGCCCAGGGTTCGAAGAGGCTCGCCGACCTGCTGGAAAAGGCGCCGTCCAGGAAATACTTGGCAGGACCGAGGGCGACCCAGTCGTGGGGAAGGAGCCCTGTCGCGCGACCGATTGCGAAGGCGAGCCGCATGGCCGGCAGGGTCCAGTGCCTTCGGCCCATGGGCCAGCAGGAGAAGCGCGCAGTCAGGCGGCCGTCCCTCCGGTAGCGCGCGAGGCTCGCCAGGCTCTGGGGAAACCAGGTGTTGTCCTGAACCGAGGTCAGGCCGAGTCTCCTGAACTCGGCCAGTGCTATGTCGAGGCGCGCTTCGCGCTGTTCCCTATCGTAGAAGATGCGCGCGAAGCGCTTCCTCGAGAGTCCCGTGTCCCCAAGGCCACGCACGATGCCGGTGGGCTCGCCGTCTGGGTCGCGGAGTACCTCCCCCATCGGCGGATCGCCACTCTCCCTCGAGATGCCCAGAACGCCGAGCGAGGCCGAGTTGAGCCATTGCCCGTGCCCCGAGAACTGGGAGAGGATGACGGGATTGTGCGGGAATGCCGCGTCGAGAAGTTCCTTCCTGGGCCAAGGACATGAGGGATAGTCCCAATTGAACGCATAGAGGATGCGTCCCGGCGGAGCGCCCGCCCAGCGCTCACGGAGGAGGTCGACGATGGCAGGCGCGTCCAGGCCGCCGAGGTCCGGCGCCAGTGCGTGGTCCCCGAGGATGACAGCGTGGAGGTGGTTGTCGTTGAAGCCCGGGATGACCGTTCGCCCGTGGAGGTCGATGCGTATCGCTTCGGGTCCTGCGAAGAGCCCGGCAGCCCCGGCCTCGCCGACGAAGGCGACAAGGCCGCCACGGATGACCATGGCACCCGCCTCGGGAAGCGCCTCGTCCATGCTAAGGACGCGGCAGTTCGCCAGGAGGGTGTCACCCTTCACTTGAAGGTCTTTATTGCTTCGACCATGTCCTCGATTTCCTCGTCCTTGAGATCATCGCCGGGAGGCATCATGTCGTCGAAACCGAGGGCGATGGACTCGCCGGGCTTCCGGATGGAAGCGGCAAGATAGGCCTCGTCGACCTCGATCACGGACTTCTGGCCATCCTTCACTATTGTGATCTTCGAGCCGAAGAGCCCCTTGAAGCTCGGACCCGCGCTTTCTGCCCCGTCGATTGTGTGGCAGCCGACACAGCCGCGCGCATCGAGGAGTTCGGCCCCGCCCGCCATGACGGAAGGCAGCTTGTCGCTGCCGAGCGACACCGCTTCCCCATCCTTCCAGCGCTGGAAATCGGCAACGGGGACTACGTAGACCTTGGACATCATCCCCGAATGGGCGGTCCCGCAGTAGACGGTACAGAGGAGGTCGACGACGCCGACCTCCTGGGCATGGAACCAGGCGTAGGTCGGAATGCCGGGAACCGCATCGACCTGGATGTGGTAGGCGGGAATGAAGACGCCGTGGAGGACATCGTCGGAAGTGATGTCGAGCCGTATGTCGCTGCCGACGGGCACCACCATGTCTGGTACGACTTTCCCGCCCGGATACTCGAAGGAAAAGGCGAACTGTCTCGTATGCACCTTGACCTGGAGGGCTCCCTGGGGCACGCGACGCAGGAACTGGTAGCCTCCGAGGGTGACGAAGAAGAAGACGAGCACGAGCACGATCGAGACCGTAAAAACGCCGACCTCGAACCAGGGATTGCCGTGGACCTCCGTGGCCCTGGGATTGCGCGAACTCCGGTAGCGCAGCACGAAATAGACCATGGTGGCGACGATGGCGGTGAAGGCCACAACCGAGAAACCGAGGAGAAGGAACAGGCCCTGGTCGACCACGCTGGTTGTCGTAGTTGTCACGTTTCCCTCCCTATCGGTACAGGATATCGGTGTAGGTAAGACCGATGAAGATCGCCAGGAGGACCAGGACAACCGGAATGAGGATCTTGATGACGAGCTTGTCCTCCCAATAGAGGTGCATGAAGACCAGGAAGACCAGTGTCGACTTGGTGGCCGCGATGGCCAGGACGGCGACGATGGAGAGGGGGCCGAAATCCCAGCTGGCCATGGCCACGGTAAGGAGGGTGAAGGCTATGAGGGCGGCCCAGATCCCGGCAAAGAGGCGGACTGAGCCGTGGGGATGGCAGATGCCGTGGGTCCCGCCGTGGACGTCCAGATCGGGATCGTCGCAGGCGTTGAGTTCCTCGATTGCTTGTCGTGTTAGCTTGCTCATTGCGGCCTCCGCTAGCTGATCAGGTAGAACAGGGGAAAGAGGAAGATCCAGATCACGTCGACGAGGTGCCAGAAGAGACCCCCGTTCTCCAGGAAAGCCGGCCGCATCCTCATGAGCGTACCCTTGCCGATCCGGCGCCAGGCGACGAAGAGGACCGACATGCCGACGATGACATGGATGGCGTGAAGGCCCGTCATGGTGAAGTAGAGGCCGAAGTAGAGGATCTCCCCGAAGCCGAGCGACAGCAGGTGGGGGGCGTTGGGGTAGAGGCCGTGCTCGAACTTTGCGCCCCACTCGAAGGATTTGATCACGAGGAAGGCCAGGCCGCAGAGGAGGGTGAAAAGGAGGTAATTGCGCGCCCGCGTCGGCTTGCCGCGTTCGAACTCGAAGATGGCCAATACCACGGTCAGGGAACTCGTGATAAGCACAATTGTGTTAGTCGTCCCGAACACCCTGTCGAGGAGGCCCGAGGCCGCATGGAAGGCTTCGGCGTAACGGTAGCGATAGACCGCGTAGAGGAGGAAGAGGCCCCCGAAGAGGAGGACCTCGGTACAGATGAAAAGCCACATGCCCAGGCGGCCCTTGGCCGGGTTGTACGGCCCGGCGTGGTGGGCGCCATGGGCGGTGGCGGGTGCGCTCGTGCCGCTCACTTGTCATCCTCCGAATGATTGAATTCGTAGGGACCCCTGGTGACGGTCGGAGGAACGTCCCAGTTCTCAAGGGGAGCCGGAGACGGAAGGCTCCAGTCCAGGGTTGCGCCCTGCCAGGGATTGTCGGGAGCCTTCTCGCCCTTCTTCGCGCCCCGGAGGAGGTTGCCCATGATCATCGCAATACCGATGACCATGATGTAGGAGCCTATCGAGGAGACAACCTGGAGTTCGGTGAACTTCGCCGGAAAGTCGAAGTATCGACGCGGCATGCCCTGCCAGCCCATCACGAAGTAGGGGAAGTAGAAGACATTGAAGCCCACGAAGGTCGTGAGCCAGGCCACGATGGCAAAGCGCTTTTCGTACATCCTGCCGGTGAGCTTGGGGAACCAGTAATAGAGGGCCGCGAAGATGCCGAAGCCCGTACCGCCGAAGATGATGTAGTGGAAGTGGCCGACAACGAAGTAGGTGTCGTGGAGGGGCACATCGGTGGAAAGGCCTCCGAGGAACATCCCGGTGAGTCCGCCGATCGTGAAGAGCCACACGAAGGACAGGGCGTAGAGGAAGGGAGCCTCGACCCGGATGGAACCCTTGTACATCGTGGCCAGCCAGTTGACGACCTTGATGGCCGAAGGTACCGCGACGAGGAAGGTGAGGAGGGAGAATATGATGCCAGCGGTGTCGCTCTGGCCGTTCACGTACATGTGGTGGCCCCAGACCAGGGAACCCACGCTCGCGATGGCGAGGCTCGAGAAGGCGATCATCTTGTAGCCAAAGATGTTCTTCCGCGAGAACACGGGAAAGAGGTCGGACATGATGCCCATTGCCGGGAGGATCATGATGTAGACTGCGGGATGGGAGTAGATCCAGAAGAGGTGCTGGTACAGGAGGGGGTCGCCCCCCTTGGTCGGGTCGAAGACACCTATCCCAAAGATCCTTTCAACTACGATCAATAACATCGTAATACCGATAATGGGAGTCGCGAGTATCTGGACCCAGGCCGTGGAGTAGAGGCCCCAGACCGACAGGGGCATCTTTCCGAAGTCCATTCCTGGCGCGCGCAGGGTGTGCACGGTCGAGACGATATTGACGCCGGTCAGGATGGAAGACATGCCCAGCACGAAGACCGCGAAGGTGGCCAGGGGCACGTTCACCGCCGTCTTCAGGCTGAAGGGCACGTAGAAGGTCCAGCCGGTATCGGGGGCTCCCCCGCCGGTGAAGCAGGAACCGATGGCGAGGGCGGCGCCGGCGACGAAGAGGTAGAAGGTGAAAAGGTTGAGCTTCGGGAAGGCCATGTCGTTGGCACCGATGAGGGTCGGCAGCGAGAAGTTGCCGAAGATCGTCGGTATACCCGGTATCACGACCAGGAAGATCTGGATGACCCCGTGGAGCGTGAACATGGCGTTGAAGACCTTCGCCGACATGATCTGCTGCCCAGGATACATCAACTCGATCCGCATGAGGAGGCCGAGGATCACCGCAACCGAGAAGAAGGTGGCGATGAGGCTGAGGTACATGACCCCTATCCGCTTGTGGTTGGTGGTGGTCAGCCAACCTGCGGGCCCAGGCTTGACGGTCTCGGGATTGAAGTAGGGACCCTCCCCGTAGGCCCCTGCGTGCGCGGCGGTCAGAGCCATCATCCACCTCCTTGGTTTGGTCGTTCTTCCCCGGCCTGTCCTGTCTTTTCGAGGGCCTTGGGACCCTTCCTGCCTTCGGGCGTAGCGCCCGAGCGTGCCAGGTGGGCAGCCCTGCGCTTCGGTCCTGCGATGACAAGGAAGGCCGCCAGCGCCACCGCGACCAGGAGGGACAGGAGTCCTGCGACGCGGATAAAATCAAATCCGTATTGCTTTTTTTTAGAGTCGTAGGTGAGGCAGAGGCGGAGCATCTTCGCGACCGTCGGCCGGACGAGCCCCTTCGAGGATTCCATCACCGCCATGCCGAGGTCGACCGGAAGGAATTC
>JBMOIK010000075.1:0-13630 GCA_049317365.1 Rectinemataceae bacterium
TCGTGCTCTGGGCGAGCTGGCAGGGCGATCGCGACCCGACGAAGACGCTGCGCTTCGTCAATCTGCTCGAGGCGTGGGCGCTCACGCTGGTGCCGGTCTACGACGAGCCACTCACGCTCCCCGACGGCCGCAAGTATACATTGCGATCGGGGCGCGGGAACTCAGAACCTGAAACCGAAGAAGACCTTGGAATAGAGATCGAGGGAAAGGGAACCGAGGCTGAGCGAGCCGTGGAGGCCGGTACGCGTCCTGGCCGGCATGCCTTCCCATCCGACGATGTCCCCATCGACACGGACTCCGACGATCCCGTGGAGGCGCCAGATGAAGGGAATGCCGACACTCAGCTGCGTGCTTGGCCACAGGCGCTTGGGGCGTGCTGTCCAGATTTCGCCGATGGAACTGCCGAAGCTACGCGTGAATATGGCCTCGGACAGGGAGCCGAAGTCGGCATTCAGGTCGAGGTCGATGTCGAGATAGGTCGTCCGCTCGCTGGCCTTTCCGAAGTAGACACGGCTGCCGAGTCCGAATGAGACCGGCAGGGAATCGTAGATCGGGGCTGGAACTCCCCAGGGGTCCTTGGTCAGGGAAAACTGTTCCACGGAGAGGATCATGTACAGGGCCGGCGATCCGGATTGCCAATGGTACCAACGGGAATTGTCTGGGATGTCGTAGAGGACGCCGACCCCCCCGATGCCGTTTCTGGCTATGTTCACGAGCCCGATCTGCAGGCCCTCGATCGAATCCGCGATGTTGATGAGTCCTGCCTGGACTCCTGTCACCCTTCCTGCGATGTTGACGATCGGGGAAATCTGGGCTCCTCGGACGCGGTCGGCGATCGTGAAAAGGCCAGCGAGCTGGATTCCGTACAGGTCCCCTGCGATCGTGAAGAGACCAGCGAGCTGGAGGGGGCCGTTGTAGCGCTCTGCGATGTCGAAGAGACCAGCGGCCTGCAGCCCGTCGACGGAACCGCCGGCGATGTTGAAGACCCCGCTGAGCTGGAGCCCGCCGACCTTGCCGCCTGCGATGTTGAAGACGCTGGCGAGTTGCATGCCCCCGACGTCACCGGTCGCTACGTTGAAGACCCCGGCGGATTGCAGGCCCTGGACATCCCTGGCTATGTTGAAGACGCCCGAGCCCTGTATTCCGTCAACGTCCCGGGCCAGGGAGAAGACGCTCGCGATGCTTGCGCCGCGCACGTCCCTCGACAGGTTGCCGATTATGCCGAGCGCGAGTCCCGTGTCCCCATAGCCGAAGGGGATGCCGACCCCGGGGACGAAGGAAACCTGGATCGGAATGAGGTCCGATGCTTCATTGAGGTCTGCCGAAAGCGACCAGCCGAGTGAAAGCGTGCAGATGATCAATAAAAGGCGCTTCATGACCTTCTCCCTATCAGGCGAGAATTGACCGGTCCCCAGGCGCTCCCGCATCCACGGAACCGCTGCGAATGGATCGGCATGCCCTCGTGATCGAGGCGCACGCCAAGGAAGATAGCGCTCGAAAAGTAAGAAAACAATCACTCAGGGAGGAGACGGCGGCCTCCGCAATACAGGATAGCCTCGTGCGATCCGATTCGGCCTATCAGGGTCAGGTCGTAGTCGCGGGCAAGCGCGTAGGCCGAGGAGGTCGGAATGCTGCGCGATGCGAGGACCGGCACGCCCGCCCGGATGGCCTTGACGACCATGTCCACCGCGATGCGTCCGCTCGTGAGGAGAGCCATCGAAGGCAGGTCCTCCCCGTCGAGGAAGCCCCGGCCGACCACCTTGTCGACAGCATTATGACGACCTACGTCCTCGCGCACGGTTTCCGCTCGCTCCGGGTCCGGGGAGGCAAGGGCAGCGCAATGCATCCCGCCTGAGTCGCGGTACAGTTCCGCTGCGCCGAACATCTCGCGCGAACGCCCGGCCAGGGCTACCAGGGAAAAGCGCGCCGGACCCAGGGGCAGGGGCCTTCCATCAAGCCCGAAGAGCTCTCCCGGAGTCGCGCCGGCTCCGCAGGCCGAGGCGATGAGGACCACCGGACCGAGGGGAAGGGAGGGGCCGCCATGACGGCCAAGATCGACGCGCCCGCCATCTGGACAGATGAAGAGGGAAGCCAGGCTGTCCCGGTCGGACAGGAGCCCGCGCCCCACGAGATGGCCGACCGCAAGCTCGTCGAGATTGAGGGGCGTGCAGAACAGCACGCAGAGATCCTTCCCATCCACGCGGATGAGGACAGGGGCTTCGGGTGCCAGCGGGAGGGGATGACGGGACATAAGGGGAGCCTAGCCAGGGGGAGGGGTAGGGTCAACGGGTGAGCCAGGCATCGCCGGCCAGGGCAGCCCAGCGCAGCCCAGGGCAGCCCAGGGCAGTCCAGATCGACGCAGGAAGCGTCGATGCCATCGTCAAGGCTGCCGAGGGCTGCGGACTCATCGTCACCATTACCGGCTCGGCTCCCGGGATGGCCAGTGTCATCGCAAAGGAAGCCTGTGAGCTCCTTGGCCATGTAGATACAATTAGTATAATAGTCTATGTCCACGGGGATTGAGTACCGGGCTGCCTGGACATTGCGTATGTAGCACCACATGGGCATTGTGCGAATAGCCCAAAATAATTTGACTCAAATTGCATGGCATGTAGCCTTGCTTTCGCAGGGTCTGGCAGGCACCGCACAGGATGACAGGCAAGTTCCGATTGACTCGTATGCCGATCCCCCCTTGTTGCTTAGTCCATTGTGCGAAGGAAGACGTGGGCGGACTTCATGCAGTTTGAATTTCATCCTGTCCTCTCCCTCCTGGTAGTTCAACCTCGCGATAAATCACAAACGATAGATAATGCACCATATTCGGCTGAAAAATGGACAATGAGCATTTTCATGTTGACAATAGACAACAATGGACAGCGGAAATAGCACCGAGCCAATCGAGAAAGTCGATTGCTACCGGCGCTGCCGGTATACTACCGAGTCTTGAAACAAGGCTACACAAGAGCGCATTTCGCATTGCTGTACTTGGGCGAAATGCGTTTTTGTGTATCCAATGCACCGGACTCGGTAGTAAGGCTCGAAGGAGAAAGGACTAATGATAATCCTCTTGGTCGGAGTGGGCGGGGTCGGAGAGGCCATAGCGGGGATCGGCAGGGAAAAGCCCTGGATTTCGCTCATGGTTCTTTCCGGTTTCAACAGGAAGCGCGCCGAGGAAATCCAGCGGAAGTTGGGCGATCCTCTGCGCTTTCCCGTGGAGTTCATCGATGCCCTCGTGGTGGCGGACATCTTCCTCCAGCTCATCGTCATAACCTTCGAATTCCTGGCCGCCTGGGTCCTCCACTTCAAGCTCAGGGAAAAGCGGCGGACCAGGGTGCCCGGCCGATGGTTCGCCCTCGTGATCTTCACAGGTATGCCCTTCGCCGTCATTTTCGTGGTCATTTTCGTCGCCATGGCGAGCCAGTACCTGGAAAAGGGCTTTGAGATCATCGGCATCGCCCTCGCCCTCGCCCTCGCCCTCGCCCTCGCCCTCATGGCGGTCGGCATGATAGCCTATTTCCCGATCAAGAAGTGGATCAAGCGTGACATGCCCGATGTCGATCCCTATGATGAAGACACAGGCGAGGCCTGAGAAACGGAATCCTGGAGGAAGGCACATGCCCAAGGGCTACTCTGGCGTCATACTGCGCGTGAACCTCACGACGGGCACGATCGGCAGGGAATCCCCGCCTGAGTCGCTGTACCGGAGCTGCCTGGGTGGTTCCGCGCTGGGGCTCCACTACATCCTGGCCGAGGTCCCCAGGGGGGCCGATCCGCTCGGCCCCGAGAATGTCCTGACGCTCATGACCGGCGTGACTACGGGTGCGCCGATCAGCGGGCAGAGCCGCATCAACGCCAACGCCAAGTCCCCCATCTCGGGGGGGATCGGCGATTCACAGGGTGGTGGCTACTTCCCTGCCGAGCTCAAGCTCGCTGGCTTCGACGGAATCATCATAACTGGTGCTTCGGCAAAGCCGGTCTACCTCTGGATCAAGGACGGGAAGGCAGAGTTGCGCGACGCGGCCGCTCTGGCCGGGCTGGACACGGCGCCGGCCGAAGACCGCATCCGTGAGGACCTGGGCGAGGGGAAAGCACAGATCCTCCAGCATGGTCCTGCAGCAGAGAAGGGTGTGCTCTTTTCCGCCCTGCTTTCGAACTCCAACCGCGCGAACGGACGCACGGGCATGGGCGCGGTCATGGCCTCCAAGAAACTCAGGGCAGTCGCCGTGCGCGGGACGGGGAAAGTTGCCATCGCGGATCAGGCGGCCCTCACCGCACTCGCCCGCGAAGGCGCGAAGAACCTGCCCGACAACCCCGACGTCGCAGGACTCGGAAAATACGGGACGGCGAGCGTCCTCATGGGCCAGAACTCCATGGGCACCCTGCCTACGCGCAATTATAATGAGGGTCAGTTCGAGGATGCCGAGGCCCTTTCCGGAGAAAGGATCTGGGACAACATCCTCAGGGGACGGGAGTCCGGCGACCAGGACAGGCTCGGCCGTGAGACCTGCCATGCCTGCATCGTGCGCTGCAAGCGCATCGCCGAGGTCAAGGAAGGCAAATACCGCGTCGATCCGCGCTATGGCGGCGCTGAGTACGAAACCCTCGCGGTCTTCGGCTCCTACTGCGGAATCTCCGACCTCGCGGCGGTCAACCTGGCCAACCAGCTCTGCAACGCCGCTGGCATTGACACGATAGCCTGCGGCGCGACGATCGCCTTCGCCATCGAGTGCTTCGAGAAGGGCATACTTACGACAAAGGATTCAGGCGGCCTCGAGCTCCGTTTCGGCGACCCGGATGTCATGCTCGAACTCCTCAGGCAGATCGCCTCGGCCTCGACGCCCCTCGGACGGCTCCTTGGCAAGGGCTCCGCGAAGGCGGCCGCGGAAATCGGCAAGGGCGCCCAGGACTGCCTGGTCACCTTCAAGGGCAGCGAGGCTCCAGCGCACATGCCCCAGGCCAAGCGCTCGCTGTCCCTCATTTACATGGTCAATCCCTTCGGCGCAGACCACCAGTCAAGCGAGCATGACTGGATCATCGAGGAGGGCATCGCAAGCGACCTCTACATGCAGAAGCTCTCGGAGATAGGCCTCGACACGCGAATAGCGGCCTCGACCCTCGAGGCGGACAAGATCCGCTTCGCCTGGCTCACCGGGGTTTTCTACTCCATGCTCGATTCCCTGGAGCTGTGCCAATTTGTCTGGGGCCCGGGCTGGACCCTCTACGGGCCGAAGGACGTGGCGCGCCTGGTCAAGGCCGTGACCGGCTGGGATGTTACCGTGGATGAGCTCATGGCCGTGGGCGAGCGCCGCCTGAATCTCCTGCGCGCCTTCAACGCGCGGGAGGGCTTCGACCGTTCGCAGGACAGCATACCCACGAAGTTCTTAAAGCCCCTCGTCGGCGCGGGTCCGACAGCGGGTTACGCCTTCGATGCCTCTGAGCTGCAGAAGAACCTCGACGAATACTACCGGCTTGCCGGCTGGGACGAGCTGGGCATTCCGAGGCCCGAGACCCTCCGGCGCCTTGGCATCGAAGCGGTCGCGGGACTGTAGGGAGAAGCCACATGTCCAAGCTCTTTGACGACAATTTTCCTAACATGTCTCCGGTCTGGTCGAGGCTCTTCACCCTGGAGGTGGAAAGCGCCTCGGGTTCCTGGATCACTGCCGCGGACGGTCGCCGCTTCCTCGACTTCACCTGTGGCATTGGCGTGACCAATACCGGCCACTGCCACCCCAGGGTGGTTGCGGCCATCGCGGCCCAGGCGGCTAAATTCATCCATGCCCAGGCCAACATTGTCATACATGGGCCAATGCTCGAGCTCATAGGGGAGCTCAAGGGGATCCTGCCGCCCACTCTGGACGGCTTCTTCTTCTCGAACTCAGGGGCCGAGGCTGTGGAGGGGGCGGTCAAGCTTGCGAGGGCAGTCACCGGGCGGCAGTCGGTGGTTGTATTCACCGGCTCCTTCCATGGACGCACAGGCCAGGCCATGGCCCTGACCACCTCCAAGGCAGGTTACAGGGGAAAATCACAACTCATGCCATCGGGAGTCTTCGTCTCGCCCTATCCCTATCCGCTCCGCCTGGGACTCGACGAGGCGGCTTCCGTGGCCTTCGCCCTCGAAAGCCTCGATGAGCTCTTTGCGAGCCAGGTAGCGCCAACGGATGTGGCTGCCATCCTCATCGAGCCCGTCCTTGGCGAGGGCGGCTATGTCGAGGCGCCGACGGCCTTCCTGGCAGCCCTGCGCGCTCTCTGCGACAGGCACGGCATCATGCTCGTCTTCGACGAGATCCAGAGCGGTTTCGGCCGGACGGGAGCCTGGTTTTCCTTCGAGCGTGCGGGGGTAGTTCCGGATATCCTGACAGTTGCAAAGGGAATTGCGAGCGGACTGCCCTTGTCGGCCGTCATCTCGAAGCTCGAGTATATGAGAAAGTGGCCCACAGGCTCGCATGGCGGAACCTATGGCGGCAACGCCGTGGCGATGGCTGCCGGAGTGGCGACCCTTCGCGCGATGCGGGATGAGGGCATGCCCGCCAATGCAGCCGCGATGGGTGAGCGGCTCCGATCGGCCCTGCGCGACCTGGCGGGCCGTCATGCCACCCTGGCCGAGGTGCGGGGGCCTGGCCTCATGGTCGGCACGGAGTTTGTCGTGGACGGAAGCGCCCGCAATTCGAAGGCCCTGGTCAAGACAATTATTGCTGAGTGCGAGGCCCGAGGCTTGCTCCTCCTCAACTGCGGCACCTGGGATTCCACCATACGCTGGATTCCCCCGCTCAACGTGAGCGCCCAGGAGATAGACCGGGCTCTGGCAGTCTTCGCCGAAGCCCTCGCGGCCGCGAAGGCCTAGGGCGGGTCTCCGGGCCCATCCGGGCTCAGCCACCGTGCAGCGGATCCCGGCGGAAAAAAATAAGCAATTGTGAATATACCTCGGGATACTCCGAGCGGAGGAGGGCGGGGCGCTCGAAGAAGTACTCGCACATGACGGCAAAGAATTCCTCGGGTCCCTCGGCGGCGTAGTCGTCGATGCGCGGCGCGCCGCTTTTCTTCAGCTTGCCGCGGCGGGGCTTGCGCGAGGCCGGCGACGTGAGGCGCGCGCGGAAGTCCGCGAAGGCGGCCGCGAAGACCCGTCTCCAGGCTTCGGGATCCATCTCCCTGTGGAGGGGGGGGCAGCCATCGTAGCCCCCATCCCGGCCGTCGAGCTTGTGGGCCATCTCGTGGATGACGACGTTGTAGCCATCTCCCCAGCCGGATTGCTCGATGTCCACCTTCGAAAGCGCGACCGGACCGAGGTCGAAGGCCTCCCCGGAAAACTCGTCGTCATACTCATGCACCACGCCCGAGTCGTCATAGTCCTTCTGGCGCACGCCGTATTCGCGGGGAGTGATCATGAGGGTTGACCAGTCGTCATACCAGTCGATCCCGAGCTCGAGTATCGGAAGGCAGGCCTGGGCGGCCACCGAGATCCTGAGCTCATCGTCGAGTTCCACGTCACCGATCGGGTCGAAGATCTTCTCTCCGAGGAAGATCGTGGAAAGCTCCCGGAGCTTTTCCCTCTCGGCTTCCTCGAGGCCAGCAAAGATCCTGTGCTCTTTCATGGCCCAGGCCCAGAGTTCGTCGGGGATGGGCTGCTTCGCGAGGATGCGGCGGCGGCGCGAACGACGGAAAAAGGACAAAAGACCCATGGAAGGGCAGGATAGCTGCGCGAAGGCTGCCTGCTCAAGGTGGCACCTGCGCGACAGAATCAGGCCTGAGGGGGGCTACGGCGCGGTTCCTGTCCTGGAATTCGGGGCAAAGGCCCTGAATAAGAGGGTTTCTATCCCGCGATTACCTTATTCCACAATAATCCGCAGTCCGAAGGCCTGGAGAAGCGGATCTTTGTTGCAAGTCTGTGATAGCATCCCGTTGACTTAAGCGTGGGTATGTCAATATCCATGGTTCAGCCAGATCCACGCTAATCGTGGGTACATGTTAAGGGAAGCCCGAGGCAAGGCCTTGGGCGAAGGAAATGTTCATGGGCAGGAAAATCTATGTGGGCAATCTCAGCTTCAGCTCGAACGAGGATAGCCTCCGTAGGCTCTTTCAGTCGCACGGCACCGTAGCCTCGGCAAAGATCATCACCGATCGCGACTCCGGCGCTTCCAAGGGCTTTGCCTTTGTGGAGATGGGCACGGACGACGAGGCTCGCGCCGCAATCTCCGCATGCAATGGTATCGACCTCGATGGCCGCCAGATCAAGGTGAACGAAGCCATGGACAAGCCCCGCCGCGATAACGATCGCTACTGAGCTTGCTCTAGGTGAAAAGGGCCGCTCCTTCGGGGGCGGCCTTTCTATTGTGCGCCCGGCGGGGCTATTGCTGGGATTGACAGGACTCAGCAGGCTATTCAGGCAGCACGTCGATTGTCGAAGGCATAAAAAAAGCCCCGGAATCAGCCGGCGATGCCAGGACTCCGAGGCTTCATCGATTCGCCGACCCTCACTCCTGGACAACTTCCCTGACCTCGGGGATGGTCTTTTTAAGATAGTTCTCGACACCCTGTTTGAGGGTGAAGGTGGACATGGGGCAGGATCCGCAGGCTCCGGTGAGGCGGACAGTCACCAGACCATCGTCACCGACCGATACGAGTTCAATGTCCCCGCCGTCGGCCTGAAGGGAAGGACGGACATCTTCTATCGCCTGGGCGACTTTTTCTTTGAGCATGGCAAACTCCTCCCGCACAATGTAGCTGTCTGAAGCCCCCGGGGTCAACGTCCGCAGTCCAGCCTCATGGCGGAGCTGCATCGCTTCGTGATAGATTCTTTGAAGTACCCGCTTATTTCACGACAAGCAAAGGACTCATCCTGGGTTTCACCCCTGGATTCGCAGGGTCGGTTGGAGAAGGAAATGGCTCGCACGATAGTGTTCGTCAACCAGAAAGGCGGGGTCGGGAAGACGACCACCGCGATAAACCTCGGGGCCTACCTGGCCATTCTTGGTAAACGCACACTCCTGGTTGATTTCGACCCCCAGGCCAACCTCACAAGCGGCGTCGGCGGCAACGGCGAAGGTCGGGGAGTGTACGAAGTGCTCAGTGGCTCGCTCCCGGTGCGGGAAGCCATCATCCGTACAAAGATCGACCGTCTCGCACTCCTTCCCTCGTCAATCGACCTCTCTGGCGCCACTGTAGAGCTGGTCGATCGGGACGACCGCAACCTCTACCTGAAGCGCGCCCTCGCCGAAGTCGTGCCTGACTATGACTACATCCTGATTGACTGCCCACCCTCGCTCGGCGTCCTTACGCTCAATGGCCTGATGGCTGCGGACGAGGTGCTGATCCCCCTGCAGTGCGAGTATTTCGCGCTCGAGGGCCTGTCCCTCATCCTGAAGACGATCGAGCTTGTGCAGAAGAGCATGAACCAGAGGCTCAAGATCGGCGGCATCGTGTTCACCATGTACGATTCGCGCACCAAGCTCGCGCAGGATGTCGTGCAGCAGGTAAGCGAATACTTCAAGGACCGCGTCTTCAGGACGATCATTCCCCGCAACGTGAGGCTCTCCGAGGCGCCATCCCACGGGGTGCCCGTCGCGTTGTACGATCCCAACTGCATCGGGGCAAGGAGCTACGAGTCCCTCGCAAAGGAACTCGTGGCCCGCGTCGAGGGCGGGCCTGCCATGCAGGCACCCGCTGCCAAGGCGAAGAAGCCCTCGGGGCAGGGAAGCCTGTTCGCGAAGGCGAACCGCATCGATCAAGACGTTCGGGCGGCGGAGGGAAAATAGGAATGGCAAACAGGCAATTCGGTCTCGGCAAGGGACTAGCGGCTCTCATCCCCGAGCCCGGGCCGGTTCCCATCGAGGAGCCGATCGAGTGGTCCGAGGACTCCGCCGATGGCCGGGGCGACCAGCGGCGCGGGGGCCAGGCCTTCCAGGCTCCAGGCGAAGGCGGCATCCTCCGCGTCGGGCTTTCGCGCATCGAGCCGAACCCCGACCAGCCACGCAAGAATTTCTCCGAGGAGTCGATCGCCGAACTGGCCGCATCGATCCGCCTCCACGGACTCATCCAGCCCATCATAGTCGAGGCCATCGAGTCCGAGGGGGCCGCGCTTCGCTACCGCATCGTCGCTGGCGAGCGCCGCTGGCGCGCGGCCGGAGTCGCTGCGCTCAAGGAAATACCCGTCATAGTACGTTCCTTTTCGAAGGAACGCCGCCTCGAGGTGGCCCTCATCGAGAACGTCCAGCGCGAGGATCTCAATCCCATAGAGGAGGCGGAGGCCTACCGTGGCATCATGGAGCTCACCGGCTGCACCCAGGAGGACGTCGCCGACAAGGTCGGAAAATCGAGGCCTGCCATCGCAAACGCGCTGCGCCTCCTCAGGCTCACGCCGACGATGCTGGCAGCCATCCGCGACGGGAATCTCTCGCCCGGGCACGCGCGCGCCCTCCTGGCCGTAGCCGATCCCACGGACCGCGAGCTGTTGTTCGCGCGCGTCATTGCCGAGGAGCTTTCCGTGCGGCAGGCCGAGGCGGCTGCCCAGGAATTCGGCCGTGGCAAGCGGGTGAAGGGTTCCGGCAGCGGGGGGGGCGGCAGCGGCGGCGAAGGTCCGCGTCCGGGCCAACCCGTGGAACGGCGCGACCCGGACCTGGTGGCCGCCGAGGGGCGCTTGATAGAGGCTTTCGGCACGAAGGTGAGCGTCCGGGGCGACTTCGAAAAAGGAACAATTACGATAGAATACTACAGCATGGAAGATCTCGAGCGCATCCTGGAGAAGGCCCGGGGCGGCTGATCAAGGCCCCCTCACTCCGGTACCCTGCCCTCGATGTCCCCCCGATCCCGCGTCGAATACGATGCCTGCCTGCCCTCTATTTCCGCCCCAGGCGCTCCCGCATGAAGGCGAAGCTGCGGTCGCTTTCCTCCGGTAGGGCCTCGTGTCCAAAATCGGGATAGATGACCATGGTCTTGGGAGCCAGGATCCGGTTGTAGGCAGCGAACTGGCTCGAGGGAGGGCAGATCGTGTCCATCAGGCCGGTGAAAAAAAGGACAGAGCCCCGGATGCGCGGGGCCAGATGCTGCACATCGATGTAGCCGAGCCGCCCGAAGATCTCGCTTTCCCTGGCGTGGGTTGGATCGAAGCGCCTGAAGTGCTCGCGGAGCTCCTTGTATGCGTCTCCTCCAAGGTCCATTTCCCAGACCCGCTGGTAGTCGGAAAGGAAGGGATAGACCGGAGCGAGGCAGGTGATGCGCTGCTCGAGGGCGGCGCAGGCGAGGGTGAGGGCGCCTCCCTGGGACAAGCCCATGGCACCGACACGCTTCGCGTCGACTTCCGGGAAAGCCATTACAAGTGAGGCTAATTGCGCGGTGTCGAGGAAGATCTGCCTGTAGAGGAGGTTTTCCCTCGAGTCGTCGAGACCCCGGACGATGTGTCCGTTCAGGCTGTTGCCCCTGGTTCCGCCCCTGTCCTCGGACAGGCCGCCCTGTCCACGGCAATCCATGGCGGCTACGGAGAATCCGGCTGCGACATAGCCGAGCTTCGAGGACCAGTCGCCTGAATGGCCTGAGTAGCCATGGAATTGGAGGAGGGCTGGATGGGGGGCAGTCGTCGCAGTGGGGCGCAGATACTTGGCGTGGACGCGCGCGCCGCGGACTCCAGTGAAAAAAAGGTCGAAGCATTCAGCGAAGTCGCATTCGAAGGCGGCAGGCCTTATCTCGACCTGGGGATCGACACTCCGCATTTCACCGAGGGCCTCCTCCCAGTACGCATCAAAATCGGCTGGGCAGGGGTTTCTTCCGACATAGGTCTTCAGTTCCTCGAGCGGCAAATCGACAATCGGCATAGGCTGACTCCTCCGTCATGGCATGGCTTGCGTTCATCAGGGCTTGCTGGATCGTTCCGGGAGTGTCAGGGCAGATCCGCTAAGAGCCCCCGGAACTCAGCCTTGTCAAAGCGGGCCTTTTCCCGGCGCCGGTACCTCAATGGTACCAGTACGCCCATCAAACCAGCAATCCCAGCTTGGCGATCGCCGCGGCTAGTTCTTGCCTGGAGTATGGTTTGACGAGAAAGCCGTCGCAGCCTTGCTTGAAGGACTCGAGGACGAAATGGGGGTCGCTCAAGCCAGTGGTCACGAGTATCTTGCAGGCATCCCGATCAGGAACTCCGCTGCTCTTCTCGTAGTCCCTGATCCTTCCGAGCGCTTCCAGTCCGTTCAGGCCGCTGAGCTTGATATCCATGAACACCAGATCATAGGGTCGGCCTTCTTCGTAGGCCCTTTCAATGTCTCCTGTCGCCTGGTTGCCGTCATTCACCGTCTCGGCTGTCCCGTATTCGGCGACCCCGGCCTTGAGTATCTGCTGGGCAAGATAGTCGTCCTCGACAATGAGCATCCTGAGATCCCTCATCGCCGTCGCTCCCTCATGCTCCCATCCTTGCCCACGGTCATTCCAATTCCACGCAGCATTCTGAGAATGTACTCTAGTCGGGATTGCTCCGCACCCGGAGCTCGGCTGAAGCATTCGTAGGATGATTTCCCGCCTGGAAGTAGTCCTAGGGCTTGTCTGAGAGATTGGCTTCTACGACATATTTGACGAGCTGGGCCGTATTTTGCATGCCCATCTTTTCCAGGATCCGTGCCTTGTAGGTGCTCACCGTCTTGGGGCTGAGGCTGAGTTTTCCGGCGATCTCGATGATGCCGAGACCCGCCCCGATGCCGAGGAGGACCTGGAGCTCGCGATCGGTAAGTCTTTCGTGGGGAACCCTCGTGTCCGGATCGAGGAGGAGCCCGGCCATGCGCTCACCGATGCTGGGGGTGATATAGCGGCGCCCGCCGGCAACTGTGTTGATGGCGTGGATCAGTTCCGATGGAGGGCTTTCCTTTGTGACAAAGGCGCTTGCCCCATCGCGGAAGCAGCGCATCGCATACTGTTCCTCCGAGTACATGCTGAAAATGACGATGTGCAGTGCGGGCTTGTTGGCCTTGAGTCCGGCGAGGGCTTCCAGCCCTCCCCTCCCCGGGAGTCCGATGTCGAGGATGACTACGTCGAGATCCATCTTGGCTGAAATATCGAGGGCCTCCTGTACGGAGGCAGCCTCGGCCATAACCCGGATTCCCGGACTCTCGCCAAGCACCTTGCGGAGACCCTGCCGCACGATGGCATGGTCGTCGACGAGCATGACCCTGATCATGGTTTACTGTCCTCCCTGGCTGGGAGGGGGATGGTGACAGAGACAACCGTGCCCCCGGTCGGGGATCCGAGGACTGAAAAGCTTCCGCCGTGAAGCTGGACGCGCTCTTTCATCCCGATTATCCCGAAGGCGCTGGGGTTGTTCCTTTGCGTGTCGCTGATGCCGACGCCGTCATCCGTGATACTGAGGGAGAGCAGATCTCCCGTCTTTCGGACCCTCACCACTGCTTCCTTTGCACTCGCGTGCCTGAGCACGTTTCCGAGCGATTCCTGGACAATACGGAACACGGTGATGGAAATGTCTGGGCCGAGGCCTCGATCGCCGAGCTCGCAGGAAACCGAGATCTGCGTTCCTCCCCGTTTGCCGATGTCGCCGACAAGCCAGTCGAGGGCGGCTCCGATTCCAAGGTCGTCGAGCAGGTGGGGCCTGAGCTGCGCAGCCAGGCCCTGGACGGCCGAAATGGTATCTCGGTTGGTTTCGATG
>JBMOIK010000076.1:0-13616 GCA_049317365.1 Rectinemataceae bacterium
CGGTCAACTCGAGGCTGCGCTCGATGAAGGGCAGGGCAAGGGTTTCGAACTCGGTCCGTCCAAGGGTGAACTCAGGGTGGAGGAGGCTGCCATCGACCGATCGATAGGCGAAGGGCAGGGCAAGGGTCGTTTCGACCCGCTCTGAAAGCTCGATCTTGGCTCGCTCAGACTGGTCGGCCAGCTGCTGGGCAAGAAGGCGGTCAGACTCGACATCGAGGCCGTAGGCTTCGGAAAAGTGGCGCTTCGCCCGCTGATAGAGTTCCTGGTCGAGGTCGATGCCACCAAGTTTTCCATCTCCTCGCGAGGCCAGAACGCTGCATTCACGACCCTCCTGCCTGAGGATGGTCACATCGAAGGTCCCGCCCCCGAAGTCATAGATGAGAAGCAGCCGGGGCCTGGCAGCAGCAGCCTCGATCCCGTCCTTTCCAGCCGCCAACCAGGCCCGGGCCAGGGAGGCTGCCGTCGGCTCGTTCAGCAGCCTGACTATCTCAAGTCCTGCCAGCCGTCCAGCCTCGAGGAGACCCCGCCGGGCAGGTTCGGAAAAATGGGCTGGAGCGGTGACGACGGCCTTGACCACCACCCTGCCGAGGTGGCGCTCGGCGTCGGCACGCAGGGCTCCGAGGATCAGCGCGACGATCTCGGGGGGCCTGTATTCGCGCTGCCCCATCACGACCGGAACCGAGCCGCCCAGGAGCCGCTTGATCGCAAGGACGGTGTTGCCTGGATTGATGAAGGCCTGGTTCTTGGCCGACTCGCCTACGAGGATCTCGCCCTTGGAGGAGAGGGCCACCGCGCTCGGTGTGGAGCGGGCTCCCCGCGCGTTCGGGATGAGGCTCGGCCGGTCGCCATCCATGAAGGCGACAAGCGAGTTGGTAGTGCCGAAATCGATACCGATGATGCCAGCGCTCATTGCTCGTTGCCCCAGCCTTCATTCAGGGCGCGGGCCTCGGCACCCTGGCCGCGCCTGCCCTCGTCGAGGGAGATGAGAAGCTCTACCTCGGCGATGGTCGCACCTACCTTGCTCGCGATGATGTCTGCGGAAAAACCGTTGCGGTGCAGCCCAAGGACCCGCTCGCGGCGAGAGGGAGGATCTGGCTCAGGATGGCGGGGCGGCACCTGGACAGGGGGCTCAGGCTCTGTCGCCATGGCCCGAGCCGGGACGGCTCCGCCAGGCGGAAGCTGGACGGATTCCCCGGCATATCCGCCCACCGAGTCAGCTGGGTCGGAATTGCTGTGGAAGTCCGGCATCGTCCGAGCGGAGCGCACAGCAGGCTGGCCTGCTGACAGCGTCCCCGTCTGCGAGTCCAGATCGGAAGGCAGTCCGGTAACATCGGCCTGCACGATGGCTGCACGGCGTCCGAGCCTCGAGTAGACCTCCGTCTCGGCCTGCCGCTTTCCAGCCTCGCGCTTCAGCAATCCGAGCCTCCTGTCAGCCTCTGCCATGGCTTCCCGCAGCCCGGACAAGCGGTCCTCGATCAGGCTTATGTTGCGCTCGGTCGTCTCGTTGAGCTCGAGGTTGAGGAGCCGGACTTCCTTGCGGGCCTCCGCGAGGAGCCCATCGAGCTCGAGGCTTTTCCGGACACGTGCCTTGAGTACAAACCAGATGACCATGAGTCCAGCGATGTCGATGGCGACAAGAATGAGGTATTCACCCATAGGCTAGCCTGACAGGTCTATTTTCTTGCCAAGACCGGGATCCCGGATCACCTCGGACTTGGGAAGCCCGTTCCCTTCGCTTCCCTTCTTCCCGTCCTTGTCGCCCGAGGCTGCCCCTCCTTGGGAATTCCCGTCGCGATCCGCTACCTCGCGGGCGCCTGAGTCGGGGTCCTCGGTGCGTTGAACCGACTCAAGCCTCTCCTCATGGCGCTTCAGATCGGCGGCATTCTTCATGGATGCGGTGAAGGCCGCTCCTTCCTTCTCGACCGACTGGTCCTTCCCGACCTGGCCGAGCTGGAGGAACATGGTCTGGAGGTCAATCGGTCTTATAGGCATCTGGCGGACCCTTCTTGAGGATGGCATCCTCCGGCTCCTCGTACCTCGTCGTGCGTATGGAGAGGTTCTCGAGGTAGAAGGTGAGACCCTTCGTCTCATTGTGGATGTCTTCCTTCGTATCCTTGATCGTGATCTTGACACCAGGATAGATGCGACCAGAGGCGCTGATGCGGCCCTTCGCCTTGAGCCCGTTGAGATAGACATTGATCGCCTGGATATCCTTCGCGATGGACTTGATCTCGGCCAGGAGGTCCTCCCGCTGGAGGATCATGTCCTGGAGGATGGCTTCCTTCTCCTCCGAAAGCTCCTTCCGCTGCTTGAGGGCATTCAGGGTTGCGATGTTCTTGTCGTAATTGTCGAGCTGCTTCTTGAGCTTGGCTGCCTTGGCCTGGAGCTGGTCGGACTTCTCCTTGCTCTTCGGATCGTAGCCGACCTCGAGGAGGGTCTCCGCCCCGCCGACCGGAGAGCCGAGGGTCTTTGCGTTGATCTCCTCGCAGGCGCGGTAACGGCCGCCCACGATGGCTGCGCGCCGTCCCTGGCAGATGATCTTCTTGTTCGCCACTACCGTCGAGTTGATGAGGCCCTCTGAGACGATGAGGTTCTCGCCGACCTCGACCGAGGCGTTCTCAATGAACTTCGCCCAGAGGTTCTTGCCTGCGTAGATGCTCCCGCCCGACTTGGCATTGATGCCCTGGTGTATGACGATGTCGCCCTCGGCGACGACAGTGGCCTTGCCGACATTGCCCCGGATCTCGATGTTCCCCGAAGCCTTGACCGAATAGCCATCCTCGACATTGCCCAGGATGATGACATTGCCGAGGAACATTATGTCGCCTGTCTTGACCGAGACGTCGCCCTGGACCTCGAAGATCTCTTCGACGTTGATCTTTCCGCTGATATAGGTGACCTGGCCATTGATGTCGGCAAGGATGGTGGTTCCATCGTCGGAGAGGTGGACATTGCGTCCCAGGGGCGGTGGCATGTCCTTTCCTGAGCGGGCAGGGATAATCTTGCCGGTGACTGTCCTTCCTGGCTTGCCGATTTCGGGAGGCTGGCGCCTCGCCAGGGGCTGGCCCTGGACGACATTCTGGATCAGGCCGAGTTCCCTGAAGTTGACCTTGCCGTCGGAAGCCTCGCGGAGATGGACCTTGGACTTGTCGACCTCGAAGTTGAAGATCGTGCCGGCATCGCGGCCGTTCTGAGGTTTCAATCCTTCGGCGACGAGTATGGCTTCGCGATAACGCGGCGAGTCCTCCAGTTCCTGGAGGACCTCCTCAAGGACTCCCTGGGTGATCCGGTTGTTCCGCAGCACCGAAATGAGGGTATCCCGCGACAGGTCGCAGCCTCCTGGTCCCGGAGGAGAAATCCTGATGAAGGCCTTCATCTCCTGCTCGAGGATTTCCACGGAGAAGAGCGCGTCATTGGCCGGGTTGGAGATGTAGGAACCGACCCGGATGTAGTCCCCGGAGGCGTGCTTGACCACTTCCCTGACCATGGCATCGTCGTAGTCCTTGATGCCCCGCTGCTCGAGGCGCTCGATCGCATGACGCTCCGTGGCCCGTTTCCCCTTGCCTTCTGGCGGGCTGACCTTGAGGAGGACGCCATCCGGTGCGAAGCGCACAAAGCATAGTCCGTCCAGGTCACGCGCGACGGAAATCAAGGACAGGGAATCGCCCTCGCTTTCAGAGATATCCTGACTGGCTACCTCGACCTTTTTCCGTTCCGCTCCCGCCCTGGCCTTTACCTTCCACGGCTTGGAGCCGGCGCCGAGAAGTCCGGCCACGCCCTTCTCCACGACTTCATACTCGACGCGCACAAGGGGGACCTCGAGTTGCACCGAGGCGCTCTTCAGGGCCTCCTCGAGGGTCTTCCCCGAGACGGCAATCGACCGTCGACCTTGGTCCTCCTCGAGGTAGCGGCGCATGAGGTCCGCAACCTCGGGCAAGCCGAGCCGGACTGCCATGGATTAGAAGATCCCTCTCCGCATGTTCGTGAGCTTCGCCCTGAGGCGGATTATGGCCTTGGTATGGAGCTGGCTGACGCGGGACTCGGTTACCTCGAGGACCTGGCCGATTTCCTTGAGGGTGAGATCCTCATAATAGTATAGGACAAGTACCTTCTTTTCCTTTTCGGGGAGCTCGCTGATCGACTGCACGATGACGCGCTTGATCTCCTCGCGCTCGACCGAGGAATCGGGGTTGAAGCTCGAGGGGGACTCGATGCTCTCCCCTATGGAGATCTTGTCGCTGTCGTCCCCCGAGTACCAGACGTCGTTGAGCGAGAGCACCGAGGTACCGGAGATCTTGAGCATGGTCTTGAGGAGTTCCTCCTCGCTCATGCCGAGGGACTCTGCGATCTCCCCGTCAGTGGCGGGACGGCCGAGGGTGGACTCAAGGCCGACGATGGCCTCCTCGATCTCCTTGGTCTTCTGGCGCACGGAGCGGGGTACCCAGTCGATCGAACGCAGTTCATCGAAAATGGCGCCCCGTATCCTGGTGACCGCATAGGTCTTGAACTTGACGTGCTTTTCCGGATCGAATTTCTCGATGGCGTCAAGGAGTCCGAAGACGCCGAAACCGACGAGGTCATCGAACTCGACGGAATTGGGCATGCTCGCCGCCACCTTGCCCGCGACGTATTTCACGAGTGGAGCGTACTGCTTGATGAAGGCATCCCTGATAGCCGGATCCTTGGCCTTCTTGTAGGAAGCCCAGAGTTCGTCTTCGCTCAGGTGCGCAAGAGGGTTTTCGACCATATTCGCTTACCCTTTCTTATCTCGGTTCATGAGTGTACGCACCGCCAGGGCAAGGGTAGCGGGATCCGAACCGCTTGGCCCCGATCCTGCGGCTTTGCCCTGGCCCGACGACCCGGCTTCGTTCGATCCAGATGCCGTGGAGGACGCCCCCCCTCCGCCGGCAGAAAGCTGCTCGTAACCACCCACTATCGATTCAAGGTCTGGCAGGATGTCCAGCTGCTCGTTCCCCGAGGCGGAATGACGGGGAACCGCTGCCACTGCCGGCGCACCCGAGGATGCGTCATCGGTCTCGAAGTCCGTGCCCTCATCCTCCGCTTCCGCGTCGCCCGAAAGACTGACACGCGCTCGGGATCTGGCTTCACCGAGGGAATCACTGCCCCCAAGCTCGTCCCCATCCCCGGAAAACGACCCACCGGCTACAGCTGACTCCATGAGCTCTGCGCTGTCATCCTCACCGACAGTGATATCCAGGGATCCACCGACCCCCTCATCGTCTTCCTCCCCTTCCACGGTGAAGGACGCAGCTGCCACGGCATCGCTCTCGGCGGCGCCTCCGGATTCGAAGAGATCGGGGATGAACGAACGCATAAGGAAAATGGCCCCCCAGGCGAGTCCGCCGAACAACACGCCAAAAACGAGGGCTCGAAGTGCCGCCGACCCGATGCCGACACGGGCCACGAGCCCGACAAGGAAAGAAAGCACCGAGGAAAGAGCAGCTATAACCAGCGTCACACGCAGGTCAGTGTTCACCGAGAAGGCCCCCGCCCATAGGGGCAAGAGTAGGCTGAAAGAGAATCACTCGTCAAGTTGAACCCAGTCCGGCGGCTTTCCTGTCCCATGGCGGTCTCAATCCTTGCCAAAAAGCTTCTTGATGAAGCGGCCGATGCCAGCGTCGTCGGGGAAATCCGTCTTCTCGATGCGGCTCACGAGGTGCTGGATCGAGATCGAGGCCTTGGACCTCGGCTCGCTGATGAGGAAGGGCTTCTGCCTGAGGACAGCCTGCGAGACGACAGGATCGTCATAGATGCAACCGAGGTACTCCACCTTGAGGTTCAGGAAGGTACCCGAGATCTCGATGATCCGGTCGGCCACCCTCCGGCCCTCGACGACGTTCTTCACGCGGTTTACTACGAGCTTCAGCCCGATGTTGAGGTTCTCCACCTCGGTGGCGATGATCTTGATGATCCCATAGGCGTCAGTGATGGCCGTCGGCTCTGGAGTGGTGATGATGATGGCCTCGTCGGCGGCGGCCACGAAGGACAGCACGTTGTTGCCGACACCGGCACCCGTGTCGATGATGACGATGTCGGCCTGGGAGAGGGCATAGAGCTCGCTGATGAAACCCTGCCGCTCGTCCTCGGTGAGGTTGGCTATCTTCGAGAAACCCGAGGCGCCGGCGACGATCTGGATGCCATAGTCGGTGTCGTAGATGATGTCCCGCATGGATTTCTGCTTTTTCATCACGTGGTAGAGGTTATGCTTGGGAATGACATTCAGCATTATGTTCACATTCGCCAATCCCAGGTCGGCGTCCATGACGATGACCTTCTTGCCGAGCTTCGCATAGGCGATGGCGAGGTTGACAGAAACATTGGTCTTGCCAACCCCTCCCTTGCCGCTCGTCACGGCAATGATTCGGGTCTTCCGTGCAGCCTGCTGGGGTTGTTCCCGCAGTCGTTCCGCCTGTTTCGGTGCAGCCTTTGCGCTGTTCATCATATCCCTGAGCGCCTGTGCCTGGTCTTCCATCATGCCCTCCCGTTGTTCTCGTTGGCGGGGCGTCCGCTGCCGGAACCCCTTCCGCGTCTGCCAGGATCGGCTGGAGCGGCGTAGCGCTCCTCGAGGGCGGCCCTGTTTGGCCTGAATCCCTCGAGCCTGACGAGGAGGCGCAGCGGAGTCGCCCTCTCGATGTCCTGTGGCACCCTTTGCCCGTTGGTGAGATAGGATAGTGCCTTGCCCTTGGCGGCAAGTGCGGAGATCGCATTGCCGATACGGTCGGTTTCGTCGAGCTTGGTCAGCACGACAGCGCGGTAGGCGAAGGGTTCGAACTGCCTGAGGATCTCCCCCATGTCGCTCGATTTCGTGGTGGCCGCGAGGGCAAGATGCACCTCGGCTTTCGGTCCGCAGGCCGCGACCAGGCGCTTCACCTCGGCGAGCTTGACGGCGTCCTTGGGGCTCTTCCCGATCGTGTCCACAAGGATCAGGTCAGCATCGGAGTTGTCCACGAGGGCCTTCCGGAGTTCGTCCTCTGTCTCGACGCAGGAAACAGGCACGTCCATTATGCTGCCATAGGTCTCTATCTGCTGCCGGGCCCCTATGCGGTAATTGTCGATGGTGATCATCCTCACCGAGCATGGCTTCTCTCCCCCGATTCCGACGCGGTAGATGGCTGCGAGCTTGGCGATGGTGGTCGTCTTGCCCACGCCGGTAGGACCCACGAGGGCCAGTACCCGCGGCTTCTGGAAGCCATCCTCGCGCCATACGCCTATGTCGTCGCCGATCCACTCGATCACCCTGTCCTGCACGTAATCGAAGTCCTCGAGGGCCTCGAGCGTGAAGTCGCGCCTGAGCCTGGATGTGACCTCGCGGCGGTAGGACTCGGCAAAATCGTTGTCTGCAAGGAGGGTGTCGATCCTTGCGATGGTGGGATGGACCTCGTCGGAAGCCTGCACATCGAGGCCCTCGCGCATCGCGGTCTTGAGGTCGCGGATCTCGGCCAGCACCGTCTCGAGGGCCTTCTCGCCGGCCTTCTGCTCGGCAGCCTGCCTGGCCTCCTGCTGCCCCTGTTCCTGGACCTTCGCGGCTGCCTCCGCCGGACGGGCGAGGTTGAGGATCTTGCGCTTCTCCTCCTCGAGGCTGCCGACCGCCGTACGCGGGCCCTCGCTCCTGGGCTTCAGGTAGCCCGACACCTCGACGCTCTCCTTCGCGAAGAGGCCGAGGATGCCGCCCGAGCGGATTGTCCTATGTGTGAGTATCTGCGCCTGCTCGCCGTATTTGAGCCGCACGAGATCCATGGCCTCGCGGTGGGAAGGCGCCTGTTCGGTGAAATACTGCATGATGCTAACCTTCCAGCTTTATCTCGCCGATCGCGTCGACCCGGGCGTCCACGACGATCTCGGGGACGGAGAGGACGACAAGATCGGGCAATTCGCGTTCCGTACTCGATTTCACCAGCGCCCGCGCGGCTTCTGAACAGAGGATGACGGGGAACCAGCCCTTCTGCTGCACCGACTGCACGGCCTTGCTGAGTGCCTTGATCCACTGCCGCTGCAGGCCGGGCTCGAGGGCCGACAGCACGCCTCCGGGCGTCTCGACCCGCGAGTCGATGATCTTCTGCTCGAGGCCTGGATCGATGGTGAGCACACGGAGGCTGTGGTCCGCGTCCGTATACTGGAAGCAGATCTGCCGCGAGAGGGCCTGGCGCACCTTCTCGACGAGGAAGCCCGGATCCTTGGTCACGCCGGCATAGTCGGCCAGCGTCTCCAGGATCGTCACCATGTTTCGGATGGACACCTGCTCGCGGAGGAGGCCCTGGAGGACCTTCTGGATCTCGCCGAGGCTGAGCCGCTTGGTCGTCTCCTCGATGACGGCTGCGTAGTCCTTCTTGAGCGCGTCCAGGATGGCCTGCACCTCCTGGCGCCCGAGGATCTCGGAGGCATGGCGCTTGATGAGCTCGGTGAGGTGGGTCGCAACCATGGAAGGCGCGTCGACTATCGTATAGCCCGCACGCTCGGCGCGGTCGCGCTGCTCCTCGGAGATCCAGATGGCAGGAAGGCCGAAGGTCGGGTCGCGGGTCTTCTCGCCCGGGACCTCCTCGGTGACGCCTCCGGGATTGATCGCAAGGTAATAGCCCACCCTGATGACCGCCCTGCCGACCTGCGCCCCCTTGATCTTGAACGAGTACTCGGAGGGCTCGAGCCGCATGTTGTCTATTATGCGGATCCGAGGAACCACGAGGCCCATCTCGAGGGCGCTCTCCTTCCTGATGCGCGTTATGCGCTCGAGGAGGTCTGCGCCCTTGTCCTTGTCGACCAGGGGAATGAGCCCGTAGCCGAGTTCGAGGCTGATGGGATCGAGGGGCACAACGGGCGACAGCTCAGGAGGCGTCTCGGCCTTGCGCCCGGCTCCCGCGGCCACTTCCTTGGCCTTGTCCGAGGCCGCGGTTTCCTTCGTTGCAAGCCTGAGGCCAAGGAAGCCGAAGGCGACAGCCATCGGCAACAGGACGTACCAGGGGAAACCCGGGAGGATGGCCATGAGCGCCAGCACCGCGGCGGCGATGAGGTAGATCCTGGAATTCTGGGTGAACTGCGTGGCGACCTCGCGCCCGAAGGTGCCCTGGGCGTTGGCCCGCGTCACGATGATGCCCGTCGCGGTCGAAACCATGAGGGCAGGCATCTGCGCGAGGAGTCCCTCGCCGATGGTGAGGGCCGTGTAGGTCGTGATGGCCGTGTTGAAGTCCTCGTGGTGGAGGACCATCCCTATGATGAAGCCACCGACGAAATTGACCACGGATATGAAGATGGAGATCTTGACGTTCCCTGATATGAACTTAGAGGCGCCGTCCATCTGTCCGTAGAAGTCGACCTCCCTCTGGACCTCGAGCTTCCGTTTCTGCGCCTCCTCCTCGGAGATGGAGCCTGAATTGTACTCGGCCTCTATGGCCATCTGCTTGCCGGGCAACGCGTCCAGGGTGAAGCGGGCCGCGACCTCGGCGATGCGCGTCGCGCCCTTGGTGATGACGATCGCCTGGACTGCGATGATGACGATGAAGATGATGAGTCCTATGACGAGTCCTTCGGTGCCCCCGGTGCCGACGACGAAACTCGCGAAGGCCCTGATGAGGTGTCCGTCGAACCTGGAGCCCTGGGCAAGGATGAGCCTCGTCGAGGAGATGTTGAGGGCGAGCCCGAACACCGTCGTCACCAGGAGCATCGTCGGGAAGATCGAGAAGTCCGTCGCCTTCCTGGTGTACAGCACTATCAGTAGTATGAGGATTGCGACGGTGAGGTTGAAGGCCAGAAGCGCGTCCAGGAGGATGGTCGGGATGGGGATCATGATCATCATGATCACCGCTATGGTTCCCGCCGCCACCGCCAGGTCCGTCGGGTCGGCGAAGAGGCTCTCGCGGACCGCTCGCTGCGTGTCAGCCATTGGCGAACTCCTTTGTCATCTTCATGCCTCCGCCGCCTGGACCAGCGACTGCCGCATACGCTCCGCTTCGCCGGAAGCCTCGTACACGGACTGGAGGACGGCCGCGATGGCCATGTAGTATTTCTCCGGAATGGGGTCCCCTATTTCCACGTCGGCGTAGAGGGCCCGCGCGAGGGGGCGGTTCTCCACGACGGGGACTCCCGAATCCGTCGCGATCTTCCTGATCCTGAGTGCCATCTCGTCGATGCCCTTGGCCGACACGACGGGCGCGAAGCTCCGCTCCCGGTCCCACTCGAGGGCTACCGCGAAGTGGGTCGGGTTGGTGATGACCACATCGGCCTTGGGCACGTTGGCGGCCATGTTCCTGGACAGGAGCTCCCTCATGCGCTCCCTGAGCCGCCCCTTCACCAGGGGGTCCCCCTCCATCATCTTCCGCTCTTCCTTGACTTCCTGCTTGGACATCTTGAGGGATTCCATGTACTGCCTGCGCTGGAACAGGTAGTCCGGTATCGCGAGCACCAAAAGGATGACCGCCACCTCGATGATCAGACGCGCGGACAGCGAGCCCACGAGGGCGACGGAATCCCAGAAATTCGCGCTTATCGCGGACAGGAGCCTGCCGAGATCCCCTGATATCGTGATCCAGGATGCCACACCGATGATCACGACCTTGATGATCGTCTTGGCCAGGTTCCACATGCCCTCGGCCGAGAAAAGGCTCTTCGATATCCACTGGCCGAAGCGGGGGACGATCCTCGAAAAATCAGGAGTAATTGGTTTGACCGTGAAGAGGAAACCCACCTGCACCATGTTCGTCGCGATGCCCGACACCATCCCGGCGATGGCCAGGGGCAATGCCAGCTTGATAAAATAGCCGAGGAAGCTTGCCGCAACCATGCCTCCATCTGTCGTTACGTCCGTCGTCATCGCCGTATTGAAATAGTAGAGCAGCATCTCCTGGAAGGTCTTCCCGTACCAGGGAGCGAGGATCACGAGCACGATCATGGGCAGGAGGAGCCCCACTGCGCCGATCAGCTCCTGGCTCTTGGCGACCCGTCCCTCCTCGCGGGCCTTGCGTAGCTTGTACTCGGAGGGCTCCTCGGTCCGGCCCTCGTCCTCTGCCGCGAACCACTGGAGACCGATGTCGGAAATCAGGGTAGATGTGAAGGGTTCGCGATGCTCCCAGGCTTCGGCGATTGCCATCATCGCCTGCCTCCGAGCATGGTGGCCAGGTCGGCGAAGCCGTTGTCGATCATGCGGCTGAAGGCTTCGATCATGAAGGGCATGGTGGCGATCATGATGAGCCAGGTTGCGGTCAGGGTGATGGGGAAGCCCTCGGTGAGGAGGTTCATCTGGGGGGCGGCCTTCGACAGGAGACCGAGGGCTATGGTAATTACAAAGAGGGTGCCAAGGATGGGCATGGCCAGGATGAGGCTCTGCTGGATCAGGGCGCCGACGGCCCTCGACAGGAACAGGACGATGTCATCGCGCCTCGTAACGAGGTCCAGGGCCTTCATCGCGTGGAAGGAACCCTGCACCCCGATCAGGAAGAGCTTGTTGAAACCACCGATCACGAGGAAGGTGAACATCGCGATGATGTTGAGGAACTGCCCCATGAGGGGCAATTCCACCTGCGCCAGGGGGTCGTAGGTTTCCATCGCGCCGAAACCGATCTGGAGGGAAAAGAGCTGCCCTGCGGCCTGGAAGGCTGAATAGAGCGCGTTGAGGAAAAACCCCATGATCAGGCCTATCATGACCTCACCTATCAGGAGGAGGGCGTAGGCCGCCCCGTCCGCGGGGACCGCGTAGCCTGCGGCCTGCACCGAGGGAAAGACCGAGGCCGCGGCGAAACCCGCGAGTCCGACCTTCGCAGTCTGGGGAACCCCGTCGCCCGACAGGAGGGGCGCAACCTCGATGAGCGCGAGTATCCTCGCTGCTATGAGGAGGAAGAGGTTCCAGTCAGCGAAGGGCCAGCCCATTCCGCGGTCCCGCTACCGGGCCATGGAGGGGATCATGAGGAAGAGCGTCCGCGTATATTCCGCGAGGCTCCCGAACATCCAGCCGCCCAGGAGGGCGAGAACCAACAGGATCGCCGCGATCTTGGGCACGAAGGTGAGGGTCTGCTCCTGGATCGATGTCGTTGCCTGGAGGATCGAGATGAAGAGCCCCACCACCATGGCCACGAGGAGCATGGGGGCAGAGAGGATCATCGTCTCGACGATGCCCCCGCGCATGATGCTAACCGCTTCGCCGATGCTCATACGAAGGACCTCACGAGCTGCTCGGTCAGGAGGTTCCATCCGTCCACGAGGACAAAGAGTATCAGCTTGAAAGGCATCGAGATCATGACGGGAGGCAGCATGATCATGCCCATCGACATGAGGGCCGAGGCCACGACCATGTCAATTACGATGAAGGGCACGAAGAGCAGGATGCCTATCTTGAAGGCTATGGTCATCTCGGAGAGGATGAAGGCGGGGACGAGGACGTAGGTCGGGACGTCGGCAAGGGTGTTGGGCTTGGGAAGGTCACGCATCGACATGAAAAGCCGGATGCTCTGCGGGTCCTTCTTCATCTGCGAGTACATGAAGATCCGAAGCGGGCCCTCTGCCTGCTTGTAGGCTTCCTCGATCCCGATGCTGCCCTGGGAAAGGGGCTGGACCGAATTCTGCCAGATCCTGTCGAAGGTCGGCCACATGACGAAGACCGTGAGGAAGAATGCGATGCCCAGGAGGACCTGGTTGGGCGGCATCTGCTGGAGGGAGAGGGCGCGCTTGACGAAGTCTAGCACGATGGAAATGCGGAGGAAACTCGTCACAAGTATGAGGAGGCTCGGGGCAAGGGACAGGACGGTGAGAAGAAGGAGCACCTGTAGCGAAAAGGCGACTTCCTGGCCGTTCTGCGGATTCCTCACCCTGAGGTCGACGAGGGGCACGATGGGGAGCTGTGCGGGAAAGGCCGTTGTCGGAGTGCGGACGCCCGGGGTCCGGGTGGCCCCGGTCCCTGGAGCGCCTGACCCCGTGTTGCCCGTCGCGGGGACTGCATTCCCTGTCCCCAGGATCGAAGGCTGCCCAGGAGTGAAGGTGCCGGTCGCCTGTGCGTTGGCGGCAGGAGCGGACCCGGGGCTGGCCTGGCTCGTCGTCTGGGCAGCAGCAACCGAGGCCAGCATCACTGCGACGGCGAGCGCTAGCATGCGTGCCCGGCTCATTCGGCTTCCTTGAAGCGATCGAGCCTGCCCCTTTGCCTTGCGAGGTAGCCCGATGCGGGCCTGGGTTCCTCGAGGGCCGACGACTGGAATGGCTTCTTCTTTTTCCCGCCTATAAGTCCTGAAAGGATCGAGGAGAAGTCGGAGCTTACGGTCTTTCGAGAAGCGACCTCGAGGTCGATGCCGTCGAGGAGTTCCTTGTCATCCACCTCCGCGATGAGGGAGAGCCCGTGCTCGCCGCTCCCGATCAGATAGGCCTTGTTGCCGAGCCCCACGAGGTGGAGGGACTTCCCTGCGCCAAGCGGGGACGAGGCCAGTATCCTGATCGGCGAATCGACATCGCCCTTGGGACGGGAAAGCTTCCGCATGAGCATGAAGACGAGATACATCACTCCCACCACGAGGGCGAGGACGATGACCATCCTGAGGAAATACAACAATGTATCCGGGCCCTTTGCAGTGGCCGGACGATTTGCCGCAGCGCCAACGGGGTCCAATGACAGCGTCGTCTCATCG
>JBMOIK010000077.1:0-13456 GCA_049317365.1 Rectinemataceae bacterium
TGAGCGATGGAATGGATCACAAGAAAGCTTCAGAGGCACTGATCGAAGCTGTACAGTCCTCGTTCGCCGAGATGGCATTCATCGATGTCGTGGTCGATTCCAGCGACGCTGTAATACCGCCGCACGATCGGGCGGCGATCGACATCATGAAGCCGGTCTCCCTTAGGCTCGAGATCTCTGCGAGCCCCGGACTGCGTTCCCGCATTTCAGACACCCTTTTTGGGGATATGGCCGACCGCGAAAAGGACGATGCCTTCCTTGAACTCGTCAATGTCGCCGCTGGCGTTTTTCTGTCAGGTTACTATGGTGCGGGTAGCGAGGTGCGTCTCGAATTGCCACGCTATCTGTTCGGGGATGACGAGATCGACGGCAGCCTGGTGACGGAATTGAAGTTCGACGCCGAAGGGGAGCCTATCGTCGCAGCCATCAGATCGGTCAGATATAGATACTGAGTGGCACTCTGATACTGAAAAAGAAGGGGGCATGACTGGATCTACCAGTTCATGTCCCCCTTCTTTTCAAACGGAACACAGAAGCCCGGATAGGCTACTTGGCAGCTCCAAGGATTGCTTCCTTGCATGCCTTGGATACGGTGATCTTGACTGCAGTCTTGGCTGGGATCTTGATGGATTCTCCGGTGGCAGGATTGCGACCAACCCGGGCCTTCCTCTTGCTCAGCTTGAGAATTCCAAGCCCGGGAAGCGTGAACTTCTTGTTCTTTTTCGCTTCTCTGCATGCCAGATCCGCATAGGAATCCAGGAATGCGACGACCTGCTTTTTGGTCAGCTCATTCTTCTCTGAAAGCTGGGCAACAATCTGCGCCTTGGTAAGACTCTTCGGGGCTGCTGTTGGCATCTAGTCTCTCCTTGAGGATCAATGCATCATTCTAACTCCTGAAAAGAGCCTTCGCAAGCGAAAACCCTTTGAAAAGGGCCAATTTTAAAGCCTTTTCGAGTACTTTCCCACAAATCACGTGATGGGTATACTGGCATTTCTTTTCAGGGGCGGGAGGTCGGAATCATGGATTGCATGGATATCCTCAGGGAACGTGGCTTCGTTCAGCAATGCACAGACAGTGAAGGCTTGTCGAAGGCGATGAGCCTCGGGCCGGTAACCTTTTATGTAGGCGTCGATCCCACCGGCCCCTCCCTTCACATCGGGCATATGGTTCCCTTTTTTGCCCTTCGGCACCTTCGACAGGCAGGCCATATCGGTGTTGCGCTCCTCGGGGGAGGGACAGCACGGATTGGTGATCCTTCAGGGAAATCCGAAATGCGGAAAATGATTTCCTACGATTCGATCGATGCCAACACGGAGCTCTGTCGGAAACAGCTGGACCGCTTTGTGGGTTTCGATGGGAAGACGTCTTTTCCAGCCAACAACAAGGACTGGCTGGCTGAGCTCAACTACATAGACTTCCTCAGGGACATCGGCCGCCATTTCTCGGTCAACAAGATGCTTTCCTTCGAGGCCTACAGGATCAGGATGGAAACCGGTCTCTCCTTTGTGGAATTCAATTACCAACTGCTCCAGAGCTTTGATTTCCTCGAACTCTACCGTAGACATCACTGCAGTCTCCAGATCGGAGGTGACGATCAGTGGGGAAATATAGTCGCGGGGATCGATTTAATCAGGAGGGTGGAAGGCGCCGAGGCCTTTGGCCTTACATTCCCCCTCATCATGACCACGGACGGCAAGAAGATGGGCAAGACAGAAAAAGGCGCTCTCTTTCTTGATCCTGAAATGACGAGTCCCTGGGATTTCTACCAGTATTGGAGAAACATCATGGACCAGGACGTTGGACGATTCCTCCTGCTCTTCACCTTCCTTGCAGCGGATGAATGCCGAACCCTCGCCCACGGTGACATCAACGAAGCCAAGAAGCGGCTTGCCTGGGAAGTGACCGCAATCATCCATGGCAGTGATGCTGCCGACAAAGCCGCGACCGCTGCCGCTGCAGCCTTCGGTTCGGGTGGAGACCTCAGCCAGGTTCCTACGAAATCCATGCAACAGACAACGCTTGATTCTGGCATTGGAGTTCTTGATCTATTCGTGTTGTCCGGGCTCGCACCGACCAAGAGCGAGGCAAGGCGACTGGTCCAGCAGGGTGGGGCGCTCATCAATGACCGCAAGATCGATGACGAGAAACTCTTAATCGATTCATCCTGGTGCCCCGAGGGAGACCTGATTCTCAGGGCGGGCAAGAAGAGGATTTTCCGCTTCACCGTCGGGTAGGGGGTCGGCGAGCCGGACAAGGCACCGAGTCGCTACAGCGCCGCTAGGCGATCGAGAGGGCCACTTCGAACATCGCGCCGAGGCTGGTCTGCCGCTCGGCCGGACTCATCGATGCACCGCTTACGTTGGAGTCGGAGCAGGTGAACATCGCAAGGGCCTTCTTCCCCGTCCATGCAGCATTGCAATAGAGCGCATAGCTTTCCATGTCGGTAGCCGCACATCCCATCCGTGCCCAGCGTTCCCATCCATGCCCCGGCGGCCTTGCGCTGTACAGTGAAAAAACGTCCGAGGAAAAGACGGAACCGGTCCAAGAGCGCGCCCCGACAGCACGCGCCCGGGTTATGCCTGCTTCCAGGAGGGCGAAGTCGGCTGCAGGCGAGAAAACGCCAGGGAGCTCATATTGATCCGCGTAGGCTGAATCCGTGCTCGCGGTCATCGCGAAGACAAGGTCTCCCACCTGAACCGCGTCGGAAAGGGCTCCACAGGTACCAATGCGGATGATCTTTTCCACTCCGTACAGCGCGAAGAGCTCATAGGAGTAGATTCCCATGGACGCCGCACCCATTCCGGAGCCCATGACCGAAACACGCTTTCCCTGCCAGATCCCGGTATAGCCGAGCATCCCGCGGATGGAGTTGAACTCCACCGTATCCTCGAGCAGGGACTCCGCGATGTGTCGGGCGCGCAGGGGATCCCCGGGCATGAGAACAGTCCTGGCAATGTCATCGATGCCGGCGCTGTTGTGCGGCGTACCGCTGAAAGTCTTCAGTCCCTCTTCGTGCATGGAAGCCTTCCCTCCCTCGACTCCGCGAAGCATCAGCTGCCACCTTTTTCATAGGGTTGCCCGACGGCAGCCGGCGCATGGTCTTTTCCCGAGAATATGATCAGTGTTACCAGCGTAATCACATAGGGGAGAATGGAGAAGAATTCAGTAGGTAGAATCCTCAATCCTGAGATGTTCACCATGGAGATCGCGAGGGCGACAGCAGACCCGAAAAGGAGGCTCGCCCCGCCCACGCCTCCTGGTGTCCAGCGTCCGAAGGAGACGGCAGCGAGCGCGATGAAGCCTGCGCCATTTACTGTGTACATGGTGTATTGGATGGTCTCTGTCAGGACAAGACAGGCTCCTGCGAGCCCAGCAAGGGCACCGGAGGCGAGTACGCCGAAATAGCGCATTGCCTTGACATTGATGCCGGCCGAAGCAGCTGCCTGGGGGTGCTCACCACAGGCGCGGAGCCTGAATCCGAAGGGACGACGATAGAGGAGGTACCAGGTGCCCACGATCGCTACAAGGGCGATCCAGGCAGTAGGGTAGATCCCGCCCCAGCTGGGCATCATCCCGAGCTGGAAGGGCTCGGTCCGTTCCTGGTGGAAGATTACCTGGCAGAGGAAAACAGTGCCGCCCGTCGAAAGGAGGTTGATGCCGGTCCCTGAAACCACCTGGTCTGCATTGAGCGAGACAGAGGCGAAGGCGTGGACCACGCTCACAACGAGTCCAGCCGCAGTTGCGGCCGCAAGCGCGTACCAGACCGAAAGCCCGGAGGATGGCTCCATGAGGACGTGGACGGCTGCGGCAGTGAAAGCACCTATTCCCATCAATCCCTCGAGGGCGATGTTGACGACGCCAGAGCGCTCGCTGACCAGCCCGCCCATGGCTGCGATGAGGATGGGAGAGGCCATCATGAGGATCGAGGGAATCATGCCAAGGAGGTCATGCACCGGCGGCCTCCTTTTCAGCAAGCGACCTGGCAGCTGCGACCTTGGCCCTCCAGGCTATTACCAGCCTGATCCCTGCGCGGAGGGAGACGAGGACCACCACGAGGCCTGATATGATCCAGGCTATCTCCTTGGGTATCTGTCGAGACTGCATCAGCGGCTGTGCAGAGGAGAGCATTCCGAACAGGAGGCCGGACAGGAGGGTTCCCCCGGCGGTCGAGTTGCCGACGAGGGCGACCGCGATCCCGTTGAATCCGTAATTGTCATAGCCTCCGATGACCCGTCCATACGAGAAGGAACCAAGTGCGACGATCGCTCCGGCGAGGCCGGCGAAGGCGCCGGCTATGCCCATGGATGTCGTGAAGCAGCGGTTCACCCCGATGCCGGCATAGCCTGCGGCAGTGCGGTTGAGCCCGGTGGCGCGCAGCTCAAAACCCAGCTTCGTGCGCTCCAGGACAAGCCAATAGAGGATGACGCAGGCAAGCACTATGAAAATTCCTGCCGACAGGCGGGAGTGGTTGGTCAGGTCGTCGATGAACCAGCGCGGGATGATCGCAGCTCCGGGAAAATTGGGTGTGCGATAGGTGTTCGCGTCGGGGATGAGCCGGGTAAGGTAGCGTGACAGGAAGAAGGCGATATAGTTGAGCATGATGGTTGCAACGACTTCGGAGACCGAGAACCGTGCACGGAGCCAGCCGACCAGACCTCCCCAGAATGCTCCTGCTGCTGCAGCGGCGAGAAGACATACGATCCATTCTGCGCCGAAGAAGGGCGGTGCATAGAGCGCGACAAACTGGGCGGTGGTGAGTCCGACGATATATTGTCCCTCGGCACCGATATTGAAAAGGCCGGTACGTGCAGCGAAGCCCATCGACATGCCACAGAGGATCAAGGGCATCGCAGCCGTCAGCCACTCTCCCACATAGCGGGCGTTCCAGACTCCGGTCGTGGCATTGAAGCCGGTCAAAGTCTGTAGAAGGGCTAGATAGAGCCCTGCGGGGTTCCTGCCGACTGCCATGATGATGAGTGTTCCACAGGCGAATCCGAGCAGAACGACGAGGATCGAAAGGGCACCGTTTGAGTTGATGAAGGCGTCGAGGAAGGTTCTCGGCATCGAAGGGCCTGCGGTCGGAAACCTCGAAGTGCCTGTCATGGCGTTTCCTTTTTGGGCAGTGAATGATGGCCAGCCATCATCTGGCCAATCATCTTCTCGTCAGCTTCGCCGGCCAGGACTATCCCGACGATCTCGCCCTTTGAAATTGCCGCGATCCTGTCACAGAGCGCCATGACCTCGTCGAGTTCGAAGGAGATGAGGAGAATGGCCCGTCCCTTGTCGCGCTCGGCGATGATGCGGCGATGGATGTTCTCGATGGCCCCGACATCGAGTCCACGGGTCGGTTGCGCGATGACCAGGAGTCTGGGTGATAGATCGATTTCCCTGGCAATTATGGCTTTCTGCTGGTTGCCACCGGACATGCTCCTGGCCTTCGTGGCTGGTCCCTGGCTGGCCCTGATGTCATAGTCTTCGATGAGCTGTCGGGCATGCGAGGCAATGGCTGCGAAGTCCAGGAAGAAGAGGTTTCGCAGGAAGGGTTTTCTGTCATAGGTCCGGAGTGCGAGGTTCTCGTCGAGCCTGAAATCCAGCACGAGACCATGCCGATGCCTGTCTTCGGGAACGTGACCCATGCCGGTGTCAGCCCGCTCCTTGATGCTCGACCGCGTGATGTCCTTTCCGCACAGCTCGATGCTGCCCGTTTCAATGGGACGGAGACCCGTGAGCGCTGCGACAAGTTCAGACTGCCCGTTTCCATCGACACCGGCGAACCCGAGGATCTCTCCAGCCCTGAGATCGAAGGAGAGGTTCCGAACAGCAATATTGCCGCGCGAACCCCGTACAGAGAGTCCGCGCACGGACAGCAGGATGTCGCCAGGCGTGGATTTTTCCTTGGTGATCTGGAAGTCAACCTCGCGCCCAACCATCATCTCGGCGAGGGTTGCGGCATCGGTGTCGGCAACTTCCACCGTGCCGATGAGGCGTCCGCGCCGGAGGACGGTACAGCGCTCGGCCACTTCCTTTATCTCCCTGAGTTTGTGGGTTATCAGGACGATGGTTTTCCCCTCTGACCTGAGTCGCTTCAGGATGGTCATGAGTTCATCGATTTCCTGGGGAGTGAGGACCGCCGTGGGTTCATCAAAGATAAGGATATCCGCGTTCCTGTAAAGTATTTTTAGGATCTCCGCACGCTGCTGCATGCCCACGCTTATCGATTCGACCTTGGCCTTGGGATCCACCGAAAGCCCGTAGCGCTCGGAAAGCTCGGCCACCCTGCGCTCGGCTCCCCTGTAATCGACTTCGCCGAAGCCATTGCGCGGCTCGAGTCCAAGGATGATGTTCTCTGCAACCGTGTAGGGCCGAACCAGCTTGAAGTGTTGATGCACCATCCCGATGCCGCAGGAGCTTGCATCATTGGGGTCGTGGATCGACGCTTCCTTGCCGTGGATCCTGATGATCCCTGCGTCAGGAGCGTAGAGCCCGAAAAGAACGGACATGAGCGTGGACTTTCCCGCACCGTTCTCCCCGAGGATCGCGTGTATCTCATTGTTCCGGACACGGAGGTCGATTCCGTCATTCGCGATTATGCCGGGAAATACCTTCCGTATCCCCACCATCTCGATTGCGTAGGGGCCCTCGGTGCCGTTCATGTTTCCTCGCTCGAAGGGGGAGCCGAGGCGAGGCCATCTTTGGCTTCTGTCCCGGCTCCCTCAAGGAAGCCGCAAGGATGTCCATGTGCCCCTCCCCGCGGCTTGTCGATGCAGTTCCTGATTACTTGTCGCTCGCCTGGAGGTCGCCGGGGACCTTGCCCGCAGCCTTGGCCTCTGCGTAGGTTGCAAAAACCTTGACTTTGCCGGCGATTATGTTTTTGCGGACCTGCTCGACCTGCGTGACGATCGATTTGTCGAGTTCTGGGTTGGAGGTCGCAAAACCGACTCCATCGGCCTTGGTGTCGAGGACGAGTACTTCTGACTTGAAGGTTCCGGCCTTCACGTTCTGGATCGAAACCTTGGAGGCCGTCTCGACTCGCTTGAGCATGGAAGTGAGGACGGCTGACTTGGTGCCGGAGTAGATTCCGTCGGCATACTGGTCGGAATCGACGCCGATGGCCCAGACCTTCTTGCCCTGTGTCCTGTATTCCTTGGCTTGGGCGATGGTTCCATTGCCTGTGCCGCCAGCAGCGGAGAAGATGGCATATACCCCGGAGTCATACCAGTTTTTAGCCTGGGCTTTGGCGAGTTCGGGCTTGCCCCAGTCGTTGGCGTAGTAATCGACGATCTTGGCCTTGGGAAGCACCGAGAGGATGCCCATCACATATCCTACCTCGAACTTCGTGATGACCGGCCCGGGGATTCCGCCTATGAATCCGAACTTCGGGTCCTTGATGCCCTCAGCCTTGGCCTTGAGCGCAGTGGCCACTCCGACAAGGAAGGATCCCTCGTGCTCGGAGAAGGTGACCTGCATGACGTTGGGATCGCCGACCCAGTCGACGTCTACGATCATGTATTTCTGCTCGGGATAAAGCTTTGCAACCTCGGAGAGGGCATCTGCCCAGGTGAATCCCGTCACGATGATAAGGTCATATTTCTCATCCGAAGCCTGCTTCAGGTTCGGAACATACATGTCCTGGGTCTGGGCGGTAACGACATCATAAGCCTTTCCGCGCTTGGTCTGTTTTGCCCAGGTATCGCCATAAAAGTCAAGGATTCCGCGCCAGGCTGCGGCATTGAATGATTTGTCGTCGATGCCCGTCGCGTCGGTGAGCAACCGAACGGTCGGATCGGCGGCAAATGCCCCAGTCAGGGCGACGAGCGTGAGGGCGATCGCAGCCAAGAAGGATTTCTTCATCTCAGAGCCTCCTGTCATGATGTTGCGCATGTCTGCGCGGCTTCATGATAGGGGGCCACTGACACGGCGTCAAGGAAGCCGGAGGGGAACTACATCTCTGCCAGCACGTGGCCGTGGTAGAACTGGTCACGCAATTCAGATACCTGCTTGTCCCTGAGGTAGTCATCGAAGGCCATGCAGCGGTCGATGATCCCACCGGGACAGATCTCTACGATCCGGTTCGCGATCGAGGTGATGAACTCGTGGTCATGGCTCGTGAACAGGAGCACTCCGCCGAATTCGATAAGCCCATCGTTGAGGGCAGTGATGGCCTCGAGGTCGAGGTGGTTGGTCGGCTCGTCGAGCATGAGGCAGTTTGCGCCTGAAAGCATCAGCCGTGAAAGGAGGCAGCGCACCTTTTCCCCTCCGGAAAGGACGCGGATGGGCTTGAGCGCCTCGTCGCCGGAAAAGAGCATCCGACCAAGGAAGGAGCGGATGTACGTGTCATCATCCGACCCGGCCTCGCCCTTCAGCCAGTCGGTTATCGAGAGGTCGGAATTGAATATGCTCGTATTGTCCTTCGGGAAATACGAATAACTCACCGTCTGGCCCCACGCGACCTCTCCCGAATCCGCTTGCATCTCGCCAGAGAGGATCTGGAAAAGCGCGGTTTTCGCGATGTGCTCCCTGCCTACCAGGGCTATCTTGTCAGTCCTGTTTACAAGAAGGGAGAGGTCCCGGAGGAGGGGACCCTCGTCCCCTGAAAGCGAAACATGCTCGATGCGTACGACATTGTTCCCGACCTCACGGTCGGGCTTGAAGCCCACATAGGGAAAGCGGCGGCTCGACGGCACGATGCTGTTGAGGTCGAGTTTCTCGAGGACCTTCTTGCGGGAAGTAGCCTGGCGGCTCTTCGATGCGTTCGAGGAGAAGCGCTGGATGAACTCCTTCAAGTCCTTGGCCTTGTCCTCGTTTTTTTTCTTGAGATCCTTCTGCTGCTGGACGAGTATGCGGTTCATCTTGTACCAGAAGTCATAATTGCCCGTATACATCCGCACCTTTCCGAAGTCGATGTCGCAGGTGTGGGTACAGACCGCGTTGAGGAAATGGCGATCGTGGGAGACGACGATGACGATGTTCGGGAACTCGATGAGGTAGTCTTCCAGCCAGGTGATGGAATCGAGGTCGAGGCCGTTGGTGGGTTCGTCCAGAAGGAGGATATCGGGGTTGCCGAAAATAGCCTGGGCGAGGAGGACCCTGACCTTCACTCCCTCATCGACATCCTTCATGGCCTTTTCGTGGTGAAGCTCCGATACTCCAAGCCCTGAAAGCAGGATCGAAGCCTGTGCCTCTGCCTCCCATCCACCAAGTTCAGAGAACTCGGCTTCAAGTTCGCTGGCGCGGATTCCGTCGGCCTCGGTAAAGTCCTCTTTTTCGTAGAGCGCTTCCCGTTCCTTCTTCACCGAGTAGAGCCTGGGCCAGCCCATCATTATCGTTTCGATGACATCATAGGCCTCGAAGGCAAAGTGGTCCTGGTTGAGGACGGCCATTCGCTTCCCGTTCGGGATGATGATGTCGCCCCTGTCCTGGTGCAGTTCGCCGGAAAGGATCTTGAGCAGGGTGGATTTGCCTGCTCCATTGGCGCCGATGATGCCATAGCAGTTGCCGGGCGTGAATTTTAGGTTGACGTCCTTGAAAAGGCTGCGCTCGCCAAACCCGAGTGCGAGGTCGGTAACAGTTATCACATGCGAATCATGCATAGAAACGGCATGTTTTTCAAGTCCCTGCGAAGCCAGTGATGGAGTCGAGAGCCTGGATGCCTGGTCTTAGCCGCATTTGCTCCTTGAAATCGGGTCAACCTGGCCTGGTTTTGTGGAGCAGAATCGGCAAAGGCGATATTCTAGCTGCAGGTTTGATCCATAGGAGGACGTTGATGGAAGGCCTGAACGATTCCCGGTTGGCTTATGCGTGGCAAAAACTTTCCGCGACCAGGCAGCCAGCGAGGGGAATCATTCTGTCCGGCGAGGGGAAGCAGGAATCCGGGGCCCGGCGCTGCAACCGAGTTCTTCCTCGGCCTGGTGCAATATGAGCAAGCCTGAACTCCTCCTTCCAGGCGGTGGTTTCGATGGGGCGATCGCCGCCTTCGAAGGAGGGGCCGATGCCATCTATCTGGGACTCTCCCGTTTTTCTGCCCGCAAACAAGCCAGGAATTTCGACACCCTCGAATATCGCAGGATCTTGAAATCTGCCCGAGACAAGGGGAAAAGGATCTATGTAGCCCTGAATACCCTCATACTTGAATCCGAGATGGGGATGATGTCCGAAGCCCTCGTCTTTCTTTCCCGCTTCGCTCCGGACGCGGTCATAGTCCAGGACTGGGGCCTTGCCTACCTTATCCGCGAACGATACCCCGACCTCGCGCTCCACGCCTCCACCCAAACCGCGATCAGGACTCGACAGGGGGTGGCCGAGGCCAGGCGTGCCGGAATAATGCGTATCGTCCTCCCCCGCGAGACGACAGCACTCGAGCTGGCCACCCTCCACGAGGCCGACCCCGCGATGGAGTTCGAGGTATTCGTGCACGGCGCGCTCTGCTATTCCTATTCGGGACTCTGCCTCGCTTCGGGACTGACCCTCGGCCGCTCGGGAAACCGTGGTGAATGCGCACAACTATGTCGTTCCTGGTATGCCGGGAACGGGGCAGGGCTCCGGGGGCGGGGTCATTGGTTTAGTTGCCGCGATCTTGACCTTTCGGAGGATGTGGCAGCCCTGGGGAGGGCAGGCGCCTGCAGTTTCAAGGTCGAGGGACGCATGAAGTCGCCGGAATACGCCTATTCGGTCGCTCGATTGTACAGGGCTGCCATGGATCGTGCCGAAGGGGAGACCCGCGACGAAGCGGAGCTTGGAGCATTGAGGTCAAGGGCCAGAAGGACTTTCTCGCGCTCGACAACGCGTGCGTGGATCGGCCATCACGCTGGCGCGGACATCCTCGACGCTGGCTTCCCTGGGCACCGAGGTCTGCCCGTTGGCCGGATCGTCTCCATCATGGGTCAGGAGCTAAGGGTTGCGCTCGACGGTGCCCTGGCCCTCCGCGATGGGCTGCAGCTGCTTGGGCCAGAGCGTCGGGGCGAGCTTACTGGATCGCTGCAGTTTTCGGTTCGCGAACTCCGCCTGGCCCAGGACGACCGGCCGGTCTTCCTGGCGGAGGCAGGGCAGGAGGTGATCCTCTCCCTGCCTGATCCAGTTCCAGGCAGCCTGAGGCCAGCCAAGGGCGACAGCCTTTTCAGGATCTCAGCGAGGGAAATGGATCGGCGAGCCGTGAAATCCGACTCCTTCGAGCCCTGTGTCATCTCGATGCCATCCATGCTGACTGTCGCCGCGAGGGAGGCTGGGGCCGTCTTCAGCCTTGACTGCGAGCTGCCTCCTGACACGGTGCCCTCGGGCATTCCTATCCGAATCCATGTCGAGGATTCCCAGACCATTCCACTCGACCGGGCCCGCAATCCTGGCGGCATGGCAAAGGCGCGGGCGGTCCTCGCCGAGTGCTCCGATCATGTGTTCTGCCTCGTCCTTCCCGAAGCCCTGGCTGCGGCAATCGCCGTCGACCGGGGCATCGGCATCGAGGCGGAATGGCTCTTCGTGCCGCCCTCGGCCCTGAAGGGTCTCCGGAACCGCCTGTATGCTGCGGTCCAGGCGAGGCTGGAAGATATTGATAGGAGCTACGCTGCAGGATCGGCCGACTGGGCATCCCAGGTCCTCAAAGCCCGTGCCGGCGCGCTCGGCTCCTCCATTCCTGAACGTCCGCCCCGGGTTGCACTGACCTTTCCCGACAGCGACATCCCAGGCGGACTGCCCTTTGCTACCCAGGCCTGGCTTGCATCTGACCGACCCTGTCCGGCTTTCGCAGGCAGGGTCTGGCTTCCGCTCGCCCCCGTCGTTGCCCACGATGAGGGCTATCTCGATGCCGCCCGAGACAGGGTATTCCGTGAACTCGGACTGGGTTCGAGGGTAGTCGTGGGGCTTGATGCCATGCACCACCTTCCTTTTTCCAGGGAACTGTACGCCCAGGCCGTCAGGCTGGGTGCGGCTGACCGTCTGGCATTTTTCGCTGATATCCATCTGTACGTCAGCAACAGGCTCGCCTTGATCTGGCTCGCCCAGGCAATTCCATCCTTCGCCTTCGCATACCGCTGGATAGAGGCCGGGGATGAAACTCCGACAGGACTTCCCGCTCCAGGTACAGACGATCCCCTGAACAGGATCCTCTGCGATCTGGGCGAAGGTTTCGCTGCGCCGCTTTTCATCAGCAAGGCCTGCCTTCTCCGTCATCATATCTCTGGGGGAAGCTGTCCGGCTCCCTGCGCTAAAAGACTTCGTGCGAGGGTTTCCGACAGGGGACGGAACTATGTCGCCGTGGTGGAAGAGTGCATATCCATGCTGTTCACGGAAAACGCTTCGTCCAAGGGCGTGCCGGGACTGAAGCTTGCGGACTGACGCGTCTGCCGATAGTGTGTGGATATGCGCATGCTCGTCGTATCCGATATCCATGGAAAAAGGGCAGCAGTCCAGAAAGCCGTCCGTGACTGCGGTGAGTGGGACTGTGTCGCGATAGCTGGCGACCTGACCGATTTCGGGGACAGGCGGGGAGCGACAGCTGTACTCGCCCCCCTTGTGAAATGCGGCAAGCCCATTGTTGCCGTCAGTGGTAACTGCGATCTGGAAGGTGTCCGCGAGTTCCTTGCCGAGTCGGGGTATTCCGTGGATGGCAGGGGGCGGGTGGTTGCGGGACTCCGTTTCGCCGGTTCAGGTGGTGGCCTCCATCGCAACGGAATGACTCCCTATGAGCTCAGCGACGACGAACTGGAGGAAGGTCTGCTCGGAGCCATTGGATCCTGCCCTGAAGATCCTGGTCCCTGGGTATACCTGACCCACACGCCGCCCCAGGGCACGGATTCAGACCGTCGAGGCAGCACGCACAGCGGTTCCCTTTCATTCAGGACCCTGCTCTCGGAACTCATGCCAGCACTCTGGATTTCCGGACATATCCATGAATCCCGGGCGGTTTCGCTTGTGGGCCGCACGACCCTTGTCAATCCAGGCTCCCTCGCAGAGGGGAGCTACGCGGTCATCGATTTCGGACCCGGCGCAGGGTGTACACCACTCGCCGCCTGTCTCATGTGGCTCTGATCCTGTCAGCCAGGCCTTCCCCCTGAAGGGAAGGGACCCCGCTCCCTTCAAGGAAGGCGGGGTCCCCTGATGGTCAGTACATCATCGGGGCCGGTCAGCGGCCCGAGGTATTATAGAGGTAATTGAAATAATCGAGCTTCGTTGAAAGGGTCTTGTTGAAGGCAGGCATGGTTTTCTTGTAGGACTCGAGGGCGCGCCAGAAATCGAAGAAGGACACGTCGCGGCCGTAGGTCTCCGCATAGATCCGCGTCGCCTCGGCATCGGCCTTGCCCTTCAGGGTCTCGGATTTCTCGTAGGCGCCTGACAGGATCGAGCGCTTCTCGTTCTCGAGCTTGCCGAGCCACTCCGCCTTCTTGCCCTCACCATAGCTCCGGAACGCCTGTGCGATCTGGTTGCGTTCCTTGATCATCCGCTGGTACACGCTTTCGGTGAGTTCGT
>JBMOIK010000078.1:0-13450 GCA_049317365.1 Rectinemataceae bacterium
GACATAATTCTGCCCTCCCAGTTCCTTGGTGACCTCGAGGGCCTTCTTGACCTGGGCGGCGGCGTGCGCAAAGACGCGCGGGTCGGGGCTCGTCGCCGCGCCGTGCATGTAGCGGGGATGGGAAAAGAGATTGGCCGTACCCCAGAGGAGGCGGGTGGGACTGGTCTTGAAGAGGTCACGAACCAGGGAAACGATGGCGTCGAGGTTCGCGTTGGACTCGCGGAGGCTGCCGCCCTCGGGGGCGATATCGCGGTCATGGAAGCAGAAAAAGGGGATCGAAAGCTTTTCGGTGAGCTCGAACATGCCGCGCATCCGCAGGCGCGCCACTTCCATCGGATCGCTTGTCCTGTCCCAGGGGCGCCGCATCGTCGGTTCGCCAAAGGGATCGCGGCCTGCACCGGTCATCGAGTGCCAGAAGGCCATCGAAAAGCGGAGATGCTCCCGCATCGTGCGGTCGCCGATCTTCCGGTCGGGATCGTAGCGCTTGAAGGCAAGCGGGTTGTCGCTTCCCTTGCCCTCATACTTGACTGGCGGAACCTCGGGAAAGAGCTCGTCCATGTGGATCTCCTTGTGTCCCTATTTTCGCCCGGGACAGGCCCTGCGTGAATGACCGCCTTTGATGATCCATGTCGAAAATTGATATCATGAGGCATGGGCCTGGCCAGCAACTGGCCCGACGCGGATGCAAAGGGCAAGCTTCCTTGTCTTATCGCGCCACGATTCATATATTCTTTAAACGCCTGAGAGGATGGAGGTTTTCATGAAGAAACTCGGTCTCTTATACCTAATGGCGATACTGTCGACCCTGGTTTTTGCGGTCGAGCCCATGCCCTATGATTCGGCGGCCATCAAGGACGTCATGCATTCGAACTCCGCCACAGTCGGTGCAGTGAGCAAGGCGATTTCAGCGGGAGACTGGAATGCCGTCGCGGAAGGGTTCATTCAACTCAGTGCCAATGCGAGAAAGGCCCTGGGCTACTCTGCCCCCAAGGGGGACAACAATGAGTGGATCCGGATCTGGAACGACTTCCTGTCCGCTGCCTATCAAGGTGTCGGTGCCGCAGGTACCAGGGATCCCGTAGCTGCAAGGAAGCTCCTTGACCAACTCACCGGCGATCGCAACGTCGGCCATCCGAAGTTCAGGGGATAGTCACAATTGTTCACGGCTGTCCGGGAATGGCTTCCCGGACAGCCGGCTTACGCAGGCCGGCGGCGCTGACTGGACCGTCCCTGAGGCCATCAGTCCAGGCCGCCCCTGATGTCGGGGATCCTAGGCGATGCTCTTCACAAAGAGGCCCACCAGGAAACCAGCCAGCGTGGAAAGGCCCACTACTGCGCCGCCCTGTTCATAGGCCTCGGGCAACATGGTTTCCGCGACGACAACCAGCATGGCGCCCGCACCGCAGCCATCGAAGATGGCCTTGGCCACCGGAGACGCGCCTCCGAGGAGGATGTTGCCGATCACGGCGGTAACTCCGCACAGGGCTATGAGGGGTAGCCAGAGCCACATGATGCTGCTGACGCTCTTGCCCTGGTTGCGCATGAGCACCGCGCTGCTCATGGCCTCGGGCATGTTGGAAAGGAAGATTCCGGCAAAAAGGGCCATGCTGAGGTTCATGTTGGCAATGCCCGCACCCACCAGCCCGGATTCCGGAATGCCGTCCAGCAGCATGCCGAGCCAGATGGCCAGGGCCGCGCCCGAACCCGGGTGCTCCTTCACGACCTCCCGCAGGTCCCGATCCGTAATGGAGACAGAGAGCGAGTCGGCATAGCCTGCAACCTGCCGTTTCCATCGCTCCGCTTCCTCTTTTTCCTGGATGCGGCCGGCCGCGAGATCGCTGACGGCAGCAAACAGGCGAGGGCTGACCTTGACGAGCCGGTCGAAATCTTCCTTTCGGATCACCCAGAGCTTGACGGGGGTCAGCGTTCGTAGCGTCGCGTTGCGACTCTCGCCGGAAAGAAGGGCCATTTCTCCGAAGGACTCGCCGTGGGACATTGTGGCGATGCTACCTCCGTTCTTGATGACCTCGACCTCGCCCGATTCGACCATGAACAGTGAATCACCCGCGTCGCCCTGGTTGAAAACGGTTTCTCCGGCCGGATACTGGCGCTCGTTCATGAAGGGGATGACAGATTTCATTTCCTCTGCCGGCAGGGAGCGGAAGATATCAACGTGAGACAGGTTGTCGACCATACCCTTGAGGCGGGCCTTTTTCCGCTGCACCAGATAGCGCATGGCTGTCGCAGGTTTTCTGAGGAAACCACCCTGGCCGTTGAGCTGGCCATTGAAAAAGACAAACAGGAGCCCACCAAACACGGCTCCCGCCGCTACGGGGAAAAACCCGGTTTCGTGAAAGGCTGGTGCGATGATTTCGAGGGTCAGGGCGCTGATCAGACAACCGGCTCCAAAGGCCATGGTGGCCGCCAGGACACGCTTCTGCGGCCGGAGCACAAGCCCGAGCGCAGCGCCCAGTGGCAAGGACGCGGAGCACAGGACACCGTACCACAGTGCCTGGACTGGCTGGGACTGGATCAGTGAAAGAACGCTCATCAGCAGCCTCCCTCTGTTTTGGTTCTGAGGATGGATGGCCGTCCCGAGCACTCGCCCCTTGCTGCAGAGCGGCCACCTATTGTGCTGTACTGTTCTATCATGCAATTGGCTCATGTAGAAAAAAAAACACAGGTCCTTCCAAAGATAGGCAAAGATGGTCTTTGACGATCCATGTCGGAAATTGATATCTTAGGGCATGGAATTCACGGATATCATCTTTGTCTGGCACCTTGAGGACGAGGCTCAGCTTGCCTGGCATGGGCGACGGCATTCCCATGGCCCGGCTCTCCACGAGATCCATTATTTCATTTCCGGGGCGGGGAGCTTTATGGACGACAGGAGGCGCTGGACCATCGCTCCAGGGGCCCTCCACCTGACCACCCCCTCCTCCATCCACCAGATAGTGGCCTCCGACTCGCGCCGTCCCCTCACCTATTATGCGGTCCTCTTCGATACAGCCCAGGACAAGGAGCTCCTCGGCCTCCTCGACTCCCTGGGTAGAAGCCCCGGGCCCTGGAACATCGGAAGCTCGCGACGCTTCTTTTTCGCCGAGCTCCTCGAGCGCTTCTTCTCGGGACGGGAGGCGCCGCTGCGCTCGGCCCACCACCAGTTCATGGCCTTTCTCTGGGACCTCGCCGACGGAGCCTCGCCCCACCGCGATGCCATCGCCGACGCCAACATTGAAAAAACCCTGGCAATCATGCAAGGCGCGATCGACCGGGACCTGGACCTCGGCGACCTGGCATCGCGCGTCGGCCTGTCGCGAGAGCACCTCGTGCGGACCTTTTCCGCGCGCATGGGCATGTCCCCGATGAAGTACTACGGCCGGCTCAAGGTCGAAGCGGCGAGGGCCATGCTCTCGAGCACGAACCTCCGCGTCAACGAGATCGCGGACCGACTGCGCTACTCGAGCCAGTTCAACTTCGCGCGCGCCTTCAGACGCCTCGCCGGGATGTCGCCCTCGGAGTACAGGGCACGGCACCTGCAGCGGGCCGATTTCGCGGCCTCAAAGGCTCCGGACAAAGTCTAGACGCGACTGGCCGCTGGCTTCAGGCCGCTGGCTCGAATTCCACCCGGCTCAGCGTTCCCCCGGGTCCGCTGGATATGCTGAAACGCCCCCCGATTTCGCCTACCAGACCCTGGATCAGGGTAAGTCCGACACCGGCATGCGTCGAAAGGTCAAAGCCAGGAGGCAGACCGGGGCCGTTGTCCGCAATCTCCAGGACGACGGTCTTCCCGACACCCTTGAGCGAAACGGAAAGTCGACCTCGCCTATCCCCCGGAAATGCGTACTTGATCGAGTTGGTGACCATCTCGGTGACGATGAGCCCGATGGGTGCGGCGTAGCGCACGGGAAGGACCACCTCGTCCAGAGCGACTGAAAGAGCACAATTAGTAGAAAGTCCGAGGCTTGCCCTCACTACCTTCTCGCAGTAGGTATCAAGCCTGAGCTCCACGAAGGAACCTGTCTCATAGAGGAGGGAATAGAGTTCGGAGATGCAGAAGATGCGCCTTTGGAACTCGTCGAGGGTCCTCGAGGCTACAGGCAACTCAGCCGCCTGCTGCCTGTCTCCTCGCCTCCGAGAGACTTGCGAAGGCCCGCTTTAGCCCCTCACGTTCGCGTGGAGACTGCCATTCGGGAATCGCACCAAGCTCTATGTCCACCGAACCCTTCCAGCCCCAGCTGCGAAGGATGGCGAAGATGCCAGGCCAGTCGTTGTCGCCCTCCCCCGCCAGGACCTCGCGTCCATAGCGGACGCTACCCTGCAATCCGTGGCCTGCCAGGAGCTCCCGATCGATACGCGCATCCTTCGCGTGGATGTGGAGGATGCGGGGTAACCAGGAGGCCAGCTGGGCGAGGGGCTCCGCGAGGGCCAGGACCTGGTGTGCAGGTTCCCACTCGAGGCCGAGGGGGGCACCGGGGAGGGCAGCGAAGATCAGCTCCCAGGCGTCGGGATTCATGGCGATGTTCCAGCGCCCCGTCTTCCATGTGTCGGAAAAGCGGCAGTTTTCGAGGGCGAGGGAGATGCCACGCCTCGATGCGCGATCGCAGAGTCTCCCGAAGGTCGCCGTAAAGGCAGGCAGCGAATCGGGCACCGAGGTTCCGGGCAGTCTTCCGGCGAAGCAGGAAACGAGGGGGGCGCCGAAAGCCGGGGCCGCCTCTATGAGGGCCTCGATGGAGCGCAGGGTCTCCGCCCCCGCCTCGTCGCCGGAAAGGGGATTGCCATAGACCCCAAGGGCACTGAGGCGGCAGTCGCTGTCGTCCAGGGCAGCGTGCATGTCTTCGGCAAGCTGGCCGAGGTCGCGACCTGCGGTGCTGGCCCACCAAGAAAGCTGCAGGCTCTCAAAGCCGCAGGCTGCCAGATCCCGGGCCGTGGCAGCCGCCTCATCCGTACCTTCCACGACTGCGCCGAGGCGGATCGCAGGAAGGGCAGGGCTGTCGACGCGAGCCCCGGGCAGCTGCACCGCTCGTGGGCGAGCCCCCGCCTCTGAGCCTGCGCCTGCTCGTGGGGGCGCGGCTGTCTGCGGGAGCGCCCGAAGCACTGCCCTCGCCCGCCCCTCCTCCCGGCCCAGGGCCAGACGGGCACAGTCATCGACCAGACGCTGCACCGAAAGGCCACGTCCGAAGTCCAGGCCCTCGCCGGGCAGGGGATCGGGAGCTCCGGAAGCCAGGGCGACAAATCGCTCATAACTAGTAGGAATCGGCTCGGCGGCGATTTCGACTGCGCCGGCGGCGATTTCGACTGCGCCGGCGGCGATTTCGACTGCGCCGCTGGTCCCGACAATCCGGAGCGTGCGCCTGGACAGCCCGAAATCCAGCTCGATGGACGCCGTCTCGCCGCGCAGGGAAAGGGCGAAGCGGTCCTCCTGGCCCGGCGCTCTAAAGGTGGCCGAAACCGACACAGGGACGGTCCCAGCCTCTACCAGGGCTTCGAAGGATTCCCAGGCGGGCCTGAAATCCCCAGCCCCTCCGGCCACCCCCCTGCCGGCCTCCTCCCCCGCATCGAAGCGCCGACCCAGGCAGGCGACAACCTCGGGCGTGGAGTTCCCCCCGAGAAGGAGGAGGACTGCATCAAGGAGGTGGGATCCGAGATCGCCCAGGGCACCGAAGGTCGAGCGCCCCTCGTCCAGGCGCCAGGCGAGGCGAGGCGTCGTTCGCCAGTCCCCCCAGGAACCGTCGGCTAGCCAACCCTGCTCATAACGAAAAGATGCCGACCTGAGCTGCCCGATCCGCCCCTCGGAAAGGAGACGGGAAGCCAGGGACAAAAGGCCACCGTTCCGTTTCGAGAAGTTCACAATTGTCGGGACTCCAGCCGCGCGGGCGGCAGCGGCCATCGCCAGGGCATCGGAGAGCGTGCGCGCGAGGGGCTTTTCACAGAAGACCGGAAGCCCCTGCGCGAGGGCGGCGAGCACGGGCTCGAGGTGCCAGCAATCAGCCGAGGCCACCGATACAGCGTCTATGCTGCCCGAGGCCACCATCGCCGCGGAATCACCGAAGGATCCTGAAAGGCCGTGTCTCGCGGCGAAACGGGCTGCGTCATCGACATGCCGGTCTGAGCAGGAAACCACAATGGCACCGGGAATGCCGGCAAAGCGGGAGACATGGTAGGCAGCCATGGCCCCGGTACCGACTATACCAATTCGTATCATGAAGCCACTCGGGGCGCCGCCGTGGTTCCACGCACGACAAAATCCGTCTCGAGCCAGCGCTGCACCGGACCGCTTTCCTTTCCTTCCACGAGATCGGCCAGGAGCTGGGCACCGAGCTGCCCCGACATGGAGATGGGATTGTCGACGGTGGAGAGGGCAGGCACCATGTCCTGGGCGGGATAGAGATTGTCGTAACCGATGACGCTCAGCTCTCCAGGCACCGACAGGCCATGTTCCGTGCACCAGGTCATCACTCCGAGTGCGGCCCGGTCCGAGCTCGTCACGACAACGCTGGGCCGGTGGCTGCCTTCGAGGAGCCGGCCTGCACCACGATAGCCCGAGCCCCGTGAAAAATCCCCTTCAATTACCCGGGATTCCACAGAGAACTCCTGTACCAGGCCCTCGAAGGCCGCAAGCCGGTCCACGGCATTCCGGTAGCGCATGTCGCCGGTGATATAGCCGAAACGCCGGTGTCCGAGGTTCCAGACATGGGAAAAGGCCTTGCGCATCCCGGTCAGGGGACGGGAATCCACTGAGCTCAGGCCCTCGTGGTAGTTGTCGATGAGGACAAAGGGCAGGCCCGCCTCGCGAAGTTCGAGGAAGGGCTCGTAGTCGGAGGGAGTGACGGCGAAGAGGAGTCCGTCCACCGTCCTTGAACGGACAAGGGCAAAGTAGTCCTTGATGGGCCTCGAGACCTTGTTGAGGACGATGGTCACCGAATAGCCTCGAGCCTCTGCGCCTGTCACCGCTCCGTCGAGGAGGGCTGGAAAATAGGGCCGGGAAAAGGGTGGAAATGATTCGTAGGTGGGAACGACAAAACCAATTGAAAAGGTCCGGTTCCGCGCAAAGAGTGCCGCCTGCCGCGAGGGCACGTAGCCGAGCTCGCGGGCGGCATCGCGGACTTTTTCCTTGACGGCTTCGGTGATGAGGTGGGAGTCGTTCAAGGCACGGGAGACAGTGGATTCCGCGACCCCTGCCCGTCTGGCCACGTCTGCCCTGCTGGCTTTTTCGATACCATCCTCCCCACGACGATCCAGTGCCGACGCACTGGTGTCGCCGGAAAAAGGCCTTGGGAAAAAGCCCCTGGCCTCTCCTCCGGCGACAAGCTGTCAGCTGCAGGCGCCTACTGTCACACTCCGCAGGACTCCAGGAATTTCTTGCTCTTTTTGAGGATCTCGGCAGATCCTACGATTTCGAGCGTGGAGGAATCGATATCCGCGCCCTTCAGCGCGGCGCAGACGCCCTTGATGTCGATGACGCCATCCCCGATGGCGATGTCGGAAAAGCCGCAGCCAAACTGCGTACCCCGCTTGGGTATCCATTCCGCACCGAGATCCTTCCAGTGCACATGGTGGATCTTGTCCTTGAAAACCCGCGCCATCTCCACGGGATCGGTCCCCCCAAGCCAGGAATTCCCCGTATCCAGGTTCACTCCGAGGGAGGCCGGATTCCCGAGCATCGCGAACACGTCCTTCAGGCCCTGGATGGAATCGGAAACCGGTCCGTGCGGCTCAAGGAGGATCCGCACGCCGTAGTCGGCAGCCATCTTCACCGGCGTGTAGAGTTTCTCTGCAACTATGAAGATACGCTGGTCATAGCTGAGTTTTTCGGCCCACTCGGAACGGGGATCAGTCTCGGTCGTGACGACGTCCTTGATGCCGATGGCCGCCGCAAACTTCACGGCCTTCATGATCTCGGAGGTTCCCATGAGACCGGGATTGCTGGGCTCCAGCAGCATGGCGTGGGCGCAGACGGTGGTCGGCTGTATCCCGTAGCGGGCGAAAAGCCGCTTTACCTCGAAGGGGTTCTCGTCCAGGCTCACCGTAGGCGAGAAACCCGCCGATCCGAGCATGCTGCCACCCGAGTTAGTATCGGTGATGTCGGCACAGTCAAAACCCATCTCCTTGGCGCACTGCAGCTGCCGCTCGACACTCTGGAATGCCTCGATCAGCAGGAAGACTCCAATTTTCATTACAACTCCTTTGGTATTTTCCGGACGCGGTACCAATGCCCTTGGGCGCGGCCCCGATGCCTGCCAGAAAAAAGTGGACTTGCCACGAAGGCAAGTCCACCCCTTCAATCCAGAGACAGATCAGTGGGTCTTGAGATATTCCACGACCTTGGCGTCGAAATCGGCAAACATCTTCTTGTTCGCCACATACTGCTTCTCGTAGCCGGCGAGGTCCCAGGCGAAGAGTTTCTTCTCGCGTCCGTACATGTAGGTCGCGGTGTCCCAGGGAATGGCCTTGTCGAGGTTGGCCTTGGTCAGCACGTCGAAGGGCGTGATCTGGAGGTACTTCTCGAACTTCTGTCCATTCAGGTAGCGCACGATCTGCTGGACGCAGAGGTCGGCGTTGAGGGAGGGCGGATTGGGAACGGTGGCGGCCATCTTGCCTTCCTTCATCCATGCCCAGGCATCTTCCTTGCCGTTGTTGGAAACGATGATCTTGCCCTTGATGCCCTGCTCTTCGAAGACCTGGATGACGCCGCGGGCGGTCTCTTCGTTCGCAGCGAAAACGACATCGAATTCGGTGCCGGATGCGATGAGGTCCTCGGTGATGGGAACGGCGAGGGTAGCCTGCCACTCGGCGCTCTTCAGGAGCTTGACTTCGCCCTTCTTGGCTTCGGTAAAGGCCAGCTGGAAGCCGACGAGCTCGCCTTCGGCGGGACCCTGCCCCAGGAAGCCGGGGATATTCACGGCCTTGGCTTTGGGGTAGTTCTTCACGACCCACTGCCCGATCTTGTAGCCCATGATGACAAAGTTGTCAGTGACGTGTCCGGTGAGGTCCGTCCCCGGGAGGAGGTCGGGCTTGCCGGCAATGAAGAAGATGGGGACCTTCGCGTCGTTGGCTGCCTTGATGGTGGTCGCGCTGCCTGCGGCGCCGGCGGTGATGACGGCGATCGCGTCGACGCCCTTGGCGATGAGGTCCTGGACGTTGGCGAGTTCTTTCTCGGGCTTGTAGTCGGAGTTGACTTCGGTGACCACCATTCCGTAGGACTTCGCGACGGCGACGAGGGTCTTTCCGAACTGGGCGTAGTAGTCATCCGGACCGGCGTTGACGAATCCGAGCTTCTTGCCCTTTTCTTTCTGCGCCGATGCTCCGCCCACGATGGCGAACAACATCACCAGAACCATAAGGATCGTAACTAGTCTTTTCATGTAGCCTTCTCCTCTTTGAGGTTTGGTCGCCCGAAGGGCGACTTTGGTACATAAGCGCCAATGCCTGTCACGTTTCCGGCCACCTCCTCCACTCAGGATCGCTGTCGTGGACGGGCTGCCTGCCCCGTCCGGGCTTCGTTCACTTCGCGACGGACTTCTGCCCGCTCGCCATGGTCAATTTCACTGAAGTCGCCCTCTGGCCACTGTAGTAGCTCAATAATACCGCAAGGATGATGAGGGCACCACGCAGTACATACTGCCAATGGGGGAAGACGCCCAGGATGTTGAGTGCGTTGGAGAGGCAGCCAAGAAGGAGGACGCCGATGAAGGTACCCCAGACATTGCCCTTTCCGCCGCTCAGCGCGGTGCCGCCCACTACGACCGCGGCGATGACCTCGATCTCCTTGCCCTCTCCCATCAGGGGATTGCCCGTTCCCATCCTCGACAGCGAAGCCATCGTCGCGATGGCGACAAAGACGCCGTTCAGCGCATAGAGCCAGAGCTTGAGGTTCTTGACATTTATGCCGGCCAGGTAGGCGGCATTCTCGTTGCCTCCCACGGCATAGACCGACCTGCCGAACTTCGTGTACTTCAGCACGAGCCAGATGATGACGCAGAGCAGGATCAGTACGATGACCGGCATGCCCAGGCGGAAATCGTCGGTGATGTTTATGTAGGTCTTCCCCAGGAAGCCAAACTTGCCACCGATGGTGATCTCCCGACCGTTCGTGATGAGGTAGGTAAAGCCCTTGTACATGCTCATGAAGCCGAGCGAGACGATGAAGGGCTCCAGCTTCGTCCGTGAGATGATGAAACCCATCAGGACCTGGAAGATCACGGCGAGGACGAGGCCGAAGATCACGACGGTCCAGTCGTTGAGTCCGACGTTCTTCATCATGTAGGCCATGGCCGTTCCGAGGAAGCACATCATCTGGCCGATCGAGAGGTCGATGCCGCCGGAAACCATCACCAAAGTCATGCTTATGGCCATCATTCCGGTGATGGAGATCTGCATGAGCACGTTGGAGATGTTCATGGGCTTGATGAAGGCTACCTTGGTTATGTCCGAACCCCGCACGAAGAACAGCTCCACAAGGAAGACCGCTACGATGGTGGTGAGGAGCACAAGGAACATGGGGCCGTTTTCTCCCCGGATCAGCCTGGATGGTTTCATCTCTGGTCACTCCCGATGGCATGCTTGAGTATCGCCTCTTCGCTGATACCCTCTTTGTCGATCCGCGCGACAAGCTTTCCCCCGCGCATCACGACTACCCTGTCGCTCATCGCGATGAGCTCAGGCATGTCAGACGAAATCATGATGATCGACTTGCCCTGCTCGAGCAGGCCGATCATTATCTTGTAGATCTCCTCCTTCGCCCCCACATCGATGCCGCGGGTGGGTTCGTCGAAGATAAAAATCTCTGCATTGGTCATGAACCACTTCGCGAGGACGACCTTCTGCTGGTTGCCTCCCGAAAGGAGCATGGCGATCTGGAACACCCCCGGGGTCATGATGCCAAGCGTCATGACATAGCGCTCCGATTCCTTCACGTCGACCGAAGGAAGGGCGAAGGGCGTCCTGGTCCGTACATAGCTGACGATGGGAATGTTCATCGACAGGGGGTGCTTGAGAAAGAGTCCCGAGGCCTGCCTGTCTTCGGTGATATAGCAGAGCCTGTGCCTGATCGCGGCAAGCGGGGTCCTGAAATCCACCTTCTTTCCGCCAATGAGGATCTCGCCCCCTTCTGCCCGCCTGGCTCCGAAAAGGAGGTCAGCCAACTCGGTCCGCCCCGAGCCGACCATGCCTGCCACGCCGAGAAGCTCGCCCTTGCGGAGGTCGAGGCTCACATCGGTAACACCGTTGCCCTTGAGCTTGCGCGCCTCGAAGACGACCTCGCCGATGGGAAAGTGCGCCCGCTGGTAGAAGAGAGAGACGTCACGCCCTACCATGTCGCGGATGAGTGTCTGCTCAGTGACCGCTCCGACGGGGGCCGTGCTCACCTTGCGTCCGTCACGGATGACGGTGACCCGGTCAGCGAGTACGAAGACTTCCTCCAGGTGGTGGGAGATATAGATGACACTCATGCCGTTGGAAACGAGGCGCTTGATAACCTCGAAGAGATGGTCGATCTCGGTCTGGCTGAAGGATGCGGTGGGCTCGTCGAGGATTATGACCCTGGAGTCCTGCACGAGGGCCTTGGCTATCTCGACGATCTTCTGGGCCCCGCTTCCGAGCTTTCCCACGACATCGTGGGGCGAGATATCCGAATGCAGGTAGTCCAGTATCTCCTGGGCCTTCGCCACCATCTTCGGCTTGCTGATGATGAGGCCGTTGTTGATCTCGCTGCCCGCGAAGAGGTTCTCGACGACGGTGAGAAGAGGGAAGAAATTGTGTTCCTGGTAGATCGTCTGAATTCCCATCATCATCGCCGAACGCGGCGTGAGGTCGTGGACGGAAGCTCCATTGAAGTAGATCGCCCCCTTGTCGGGGGAGTGCGCCCCGGACAGCATCTTGATCAGTGTGGACTTGCCTGCGCCGTTCTCGCCGCAGATGCAATGGACTTCGCCACGCCTGAGGTCGAAGTCGAAGTCCTCGAAGACCTTGACGCCGGGGTAGGACTTCGAGATCCCTTTCATTTCAAGAATCAGGTCCTCGGACATCGCTCGCATCTCCTCGCCATCGCCATCGCTCCCGCGACCAGGACCCGCCCTAGCGGCGGCCCTGGTACTTCTCCAGATAGGGCACGACCGCACTGTTGATGTCGGGCCCGAAGAACTTGATGATCTCGAGGTCGACTGACCCCGTATTCTCGTAGCTCACTCCCGCGACCGCCCTGTCGTGGCTGACGAGGATCTCGTCGGCGGCGAAGTCGCCGGCCGCGACGCGAAGCTTCTGGACACTGCCCTCGCCTTTCCATACAAGGAGGTTGTGGACACCGAGATCCTTGATGGTCAGGCTCTTGCCGGGCTTCACGACCAGGCGCTTGCCGGAATACCGCGTCGAATCGTAATAGATCCACGTCTCTCCGCCGAGCGAGGTTTCCGTGCCCGGAATCTCCACAGGCGCGGTGTGGTGGTTCTCATAGAAATAAGGGTCGCCGTTCGCCTCCCACTGGAGCTGGTCGAGCGCGGCCCTCTCTCCTTTGGCCGCGACCTCCTCCGGCGGGATGTCCTTGTACAGAAGGGCTTTTGACTGCTTGACTCCCTCGACTTCGGCCTGGAGGACGCCCATCACATCCGAGGATTCCTGCAACTCTATCGTGAGGGCCGTGCCAGGGGCGTGGAGAAGGCCTGCCTGGAGGTGGAAACCCTCCCCCTGGACGTTGAGATAGGCACGCGAGAACTTGAGTATGTCATCGCCCTCCCATTTCTCAAGGAGAGGAAGAAGCAATTCATACTGTTTCCCCTGCTCCACGATGTAGGGATGGACTCCGAAGAAGGTTTCGGGATGTGGGCCCAGAGGCACTCCGGCCGGGAAGTAGTAGGACTCCTCCTTGGAGTTGTGGCCGAGCTTCCGCGCGTCCTCCGTCATCTGGTGGTAATGAAAGAATATGCGCGAATCGAAATCGTAGATCTTGGCGAGGCGGTCAAGGCCACGGTGCTTCGCCGCGTAGGCAGCGCCCATGAGGAGGGCGCCGCAGGAGGCCAGGGCATCCTTGAGGAGTATGTCGTGACCCTCGATGTCAAGGTAGGAGAGGCCCTCGTTCGGATGCTTGACCGTGTTGTCGGTCTCGGTCTCGGAGGCGAGCCAGCGCTCGCAGATGAAACCGCGCGTGCCGACGTTCATTTCCTTTTCGGAAAGACCGAGGCGCCTCCCCGGCTTGAGGAAATCCCTTGCGACCCAGCTCGGACGCAACCTCAGGAGGCCTTCCTTCGAGGCGAGTTCCTTGTCCAGTATCTCCGCAAGCCGCTTGGCATCCATATCTCATACTCCTCGCTGCATACCCGGCTGCGCGCGGAAAGAACGACTCCTCCGCGCGCGATTCCGGATCAGATCACAATCTCGTACTTGATGGGATTGCCGACACGGTTCCTGAGATCAACGATCGCCTTGCCGGTATCCTTGAGGGAGGCAGTGTGGGTGATCA
>JBMOIK010000079.1:0-13388 GCA_049317365.1 Rectinemataceae bacterium
CGGTTCAGGCCGAGGTCCATGACATCCTTCTCGGAGAAGACCGCCGCGAGGGATGTGGCCTTGATCGAGTCCGCCCTGAGGACGACCTGCCTGAAGTTGTCGAGTATGTAGATCCGGCCCTTGGTGTCGACGCTGAGGCTCCAGGGCTTTTCATAGGGCCTGCCCGCCGCGAAACCGGGCTGCGTAATCGATCCGTCGGGTCCGAGCAGGAAGATCGAACCTTTCCGGTCGCTGAGCACAACGCCTTCGGGCAGGTGCGGAACGGCTGCCACCCAGTCGAGGGTGAGAGGCGCCGAGAAGACGAGTTCGTGGCCGGCCGGATCGGGGCCCGCGGCGTCCGTGCGGAGCGGCCGCTTCATGAGGTCGAGCCTTCCCCCGCCCTTGAGGAAATAGTAGAGATAGCCGTCCTGGACCATCAGGCTGCCGATGCGCTCGTCATCGGTTTGCCCCGGTCCCTTCGGGTTCTCCAGACGCACCAGTGCCCCGCGATAGCTGCCCGAGGAATCGTAGGACACTATCTCCTCGCGTTCCTTGGTGGAATCGACGGGACTCATGACGTAGTTGTAGGCGCAGACTCCGCCGCCCGGTATGGCGGCCAGGCGGTAGGATTCGTAGAATCCCCTCCCGCGGCTGCCGCCATCGGCCCTCCAGAGCTCGGAGCCATCGGGGGAAATGCTCACAATCCTGCGGGATTTGCTGTCGATCACGTAGAGGTCGCCCGTGGCGTCCAGGTCGGCAAAGACGGGGTAGTTGAGTTTGAGATCCTTGTAGACGCCGTTTCCGAAAAGGTCACCGAGGGCGGCCGAGCCACCGATGAGGGTAACAAGTCCGGCGAGCAGGGCGAGGGGCAGGACGGCTACCAGGCCATCACGGAACATGAAGAGGAACTTCCTGACTCTGTCCATCATTTCCTCATTTCTCGTCGAAGGACACGGCAGGGCTCCAGGGCGAGGGCTTGCCCCCCACGAGGAGATGCCGGCAGCGGTCCGCGTGCCGTGCGATGACCGGATCCTCCGGAAGCCGTGAATGGAGGCTGTCGAAGCGCCTGGAGGCTTCCTCGAGATCACCCCTCTCCCAGATCGCGAAGGCTTCCTCATAGTCGGGAAGAAGTGCCATCAGCGCCTCCCCTGCGGGATCCTCGGGATCGATGGGTTCGCAAATGAGCAAGGGCTCGCTCTTGCCTTTCACGATCACGTGGTCGAGGCGCCTGAAGGGATCGCGGGGACGCACAGGGGCGCGCTGGGCATCGGCAGCCCCGCTTCCCTCCCCTTCGACGGGGGCCAGCAGGGTGCCGATCGTGGCTATGCAGGGCACGCGGTAGATCCGGCACAGACCGTTGAGCCTGCTGGCGAGGTTGACCGCGTCGGATATGACCGTACCCTCCATGCGTTCGGACTCCCCGACGATGCCGAGCATCAGCGGCCCCCGATGGATCCCGAAGGTCACCGCGAGCTCCTCGCTCCCGGCGGCGAGCCGCTTGGCGTTGTAGAGGCGGAGGCGCTTCCTGATGGCCCGCACGCTGCGGAAGGCATCCTGGGGAGAACCGGGAAAGAGTGCCATGTAGGTGTCGCCCATGTACTTGTCGATGAGTCCCCGGAGGAGCCGGATCGGCGGCACGACCATGCCGAGGTAGGAGTTGAGGAAATTGAAGACTCCCTGGGAGGAGTGATTGCTCGTGACCTTCTTGAAATTGCCGACCGTCGAGAACAGCACGCAGATCTCTTTGCGGGTCTGGTCCCCCAGCCTGAGTTCCGTCAGGTCCTCGACACCGAGGAGGTCGATGAAGTCGGCCGGCACGAACCTCGCGCTCGCCTTGGTCAGGTCCGTGATGTCGTCGACATAGGTCTGGAGCCTGTTGGCCATCTGGACGAAGGAGCGGCTCAGCTGCCCTATCTCGTCGCGGCTCTGGATCCCGGTGTGGAGGGCGAGGTCGCCTCCCGCTATCTGGCGCGTCATCCTCCGGAGCCGGTCGAGGGACCGCATCATGAAGAAATTCAGCATTATGAAGACTATGACGCTGGCGAGCGCGCTGGCGAAGGCGAAGGCCCGGGCGCTGGCAAGGTAGGCGTCGTCCACCTCGCGGACCAGATCCGAAAAGAGCCCGACCTCGACGATCCCCGCCTGGCTGCCGTCGGCACGGTCGAGCGATGCGAAGGCGGCTTCGTACATGCCGTAGTCGTCGAGGTACTCCTCGAAGATCCTCCCGGGCTTCGAGAAGAGTTCCTTGGCGGCGGGAGGCAGGAGGGTATAGGGATAGTCCACGCCGAAGGTGCCCGAATCCGTGTACACATAATAGGGCTGACCGCCGATCTGCCGATACAGGGCCAGATAGGCGAAGGCCCCGGTCCGTTCTCCCTCCTTGAGCAGACCCTCGGCGGCTGCCCTGACGCGCGCGTAGGCGGGTGAGGCAAGATCGGAAGGCACCGCAAGCGCCTGCACATCCTCGAGAGGCAGGAGCCTGGCGGTCAGGCTGGCTGCGTTCAGGAGGGTGTTCCTCACCTCTGCGCGGTAGCGGCGGGCGAGCGTGTCGCCCACCTGGTTGAAGGCCACGTACTGCGAGGCGATGATGATGGGCACGAAAAATACGATCTGTACTAGAAGGAGCGGGTGGCGCCCCCTCATCACGCCGAGGAAGAAGGAGAGGACGGCGGCGACGAGCGAGAGCAGGGCGAGGGCCAGGCCCACCCAGACCGACCAGCGGAAAGCCAGCGTGGCATCCGAGTAGCGCGCGCCCTTGAAGACCTTCGGTTCCCCACCCTCATCCGCGACAATCAGGGCCTGCCGGTCCTTGTCCGCCACCACGAGCGCGCCTTTCGGCGAGATCGAAAAACTGTCGGCGAAAACTCCGCCGGTCCTGCGCGTCGAAAGCAGGATGTCGGTCCGGCCATCAGGCTCGAGGCGGAGGAGCTCGCCCTTGAGGAGGTCGAGGAGGAGGAGGCGCCCCTTCTCATCGTATCTGAGGTCCCAGGGTTTCGGCGCGGCGGGAATGGGAAGCAGCGTCCAGGAAGCACCCGGCAATGCCTGCCAGACGCTCCCGTCGCGGACGGCAGCGCAGAGGCTGCCGTTGGGAAGGGCCGCGACCGCGACGAAATCGAGGGATGTGGGAAGGCTGCGTATGGGAATCCTTCCCCCGCCGTCGAGGTCGGTGCTGAAGAGATTCAGGTCATGGCCGTCCCCCGACAGGTAGTAGAGACGGTCCGCGCGGACAAAGATCGAAAAGAACTCCGGATAGCTGTCGGAGGAGGCCTGGTTCCTGTCGCTGAACACGACACGCTCGAAGGCTCCTGATTTCGAATAACGCAGGACCTGGATCTCCTCCGTTTTGTAGTCGAGGCCCTGGTAGGGGATCTTGTTGTAGACATAGAGCCGGTTCTGGCCATCCACCGCCAGGTTGGCTGCATAGAAAAAGCCGCCGCTCCTGCGTCCGCCCGTTTTCACCCAACGGAGGCGTCCCTCTGTGTCGAGGGCCACGATCCGGCGCTGGGCCGTGTCCACGACATAGCCATTGCCTTCAGAGTCCATGGCCGATGCGTAGGGAAAGAAGAGCGGCAGGCTTTCGGCGACAGGAAGACGCGTCAGCTCTCCGCGAAAGGTCACCACATAGGCCGCCAGTGCGACGGAAATGCCCAGGAAGGCGAGGGCTACCCTGCGCGCGGCTATTCCGAATATCATAGGAAGTATATAAAGCATGCAGGGTTCGCCTGCATAGGGGCGGGTTGCCCGCAAACGGATACCCCCGGCGCGCGCAGCCACTGTGGACCGGCGAGCAGAGAGCCGCCGGATCGAAGCAATGCCCAGGCCGGGAAAACGACTGCCACAGCTACGGCGAATTGTTCCGCTGGAGTCCATCCCGGCCAGGCTGCCCGAGTCAAGGCCTTGGTGACCGAGTGCAGCTTGGGTGGCGGCGGAAAGCACCAGGCAAGGGAGAAGAGCAGCCTATCCAGCATCAGGTGCCTCGCGGCGCCCTTTCTTCGTGCTGACACGGCGCACTTGATACCAATAGGGAATTCATTGCGGCCCTGCCGTGCTTCGGATGGTCTGGGACAGGCCGGCAACGAAGGCACGTTGGCCGACAGCACCATGGCCGGCTGCTTGTCATCGACCTGAAATCTGACTATTCTCCCCGGGGAACCATGCCAAGGCCTTGAGTGGCCATCCAGGTCCACGGTCCAGTCCGGACCGCATCCACGCATCCGCCGGGAGAACCTCCTCTGGTCCCGGCGGCCTGGAGTCGGCATGTCCCTTCTTCTCGTCCTCGCCTACCTCGTCCTCAGTTTTGCCATCGGCATGGCAGCGCGCAGGCGCGAGGACAGCCGCCGCAAGTATGTCCTTGGTCCCGGTTCTGGTTCGCTTGCCCTCTTCGCCACGATGGCGGCCACCAATTTCTCTGCCTTCACGGTGTTCGGGCTCTCGGGAGCAGGCTACAGGATCGGCTGGGCCTACTATCCACTCATGGCTATCGGAACGGGGCTCATGGCCCTCTCCTTCTTTCTCATCGGCATGCCCCTGCGCCGGGCAGCAGCGGCAAAATCATGGGTGTCGCCAGCTGACTTCATCGCCGACCGCTACCAGAGCCCTGCCCTCGCAAAGGCCTTTTCCCTCGCCCTCATCGCCCTCACCCTGCCCTACCTCGCCACCCAGGCCATGGCCGGCGGGAAGATGATCGAACTCGTTACGGGAATGCCCTATGCCCTCGCTTCCTTCCTCGTTGTCGGCGTGACCGCCCTGTACACCTTTGGCGGAGGCTTCCGCGCCGTGGCTGCCACCGATGCCCTCCAGCTCGCCGTCCTCCTCGGTGGGGCAGGCATCGCCTTCATCTCGATACTCACGCGGGTAGGCGGCCTCGAAGCCCTTGGCGCCCGCGTCGCGGCCGAAGCGCCCGGCCTCCTCGCGCGGGAGGGCTCGGGGGGGAGCCTGCCCCTGGCTGCACTCCTCGGCACCTGGCTGCTCTGGCTCCTCGCCGACCCGATGTTCCCCCAGCTCTTCCAGCGCTTCTACGCTGCGCGTGACGACAGGAGCCTCGCCCGTACCGCTGCACTCTATCCCCTGGCGACTGGGTCGGTTTTCTTCCTCACCATAGGGATCGGTGTGGCTGGCGCTGTCCTCGTTCCGGGGCTCAGCGGTCCGGCCACCGAGCAGGTCTTCACGAAGCTGGCCCTGGGCGAGGGCTCGGGCCTCCTGGCCTCGGTCTTCATTCTCGCCGCGCTGGCCGCCCTCATGTCGACGATGGATTCCCAGCTCCTTTCGCTCTCGTCGATGATCGTACAGGACTTTTTCCCCACAAGCAGCCGCCGCCAGCGCTGGGACCGCGTCCTCATCGCCCTCCTCGCAGGACTCGCCTGGCTCGCATCGCTGTGGCCGCCCAGGCTCATCCTTGACTTCCTCTCTACCCTGGCCTTTCCCGGCTACGCCGTCCTCGCACCCCTGGTGATCGCAGGGCTCTACGGACGGACGGGTGCTGGGGCAGCGGGATTGATGCTTGCCACGGGGCTGGGTGCCGTACTGCTGGAAGGAGCGGGAATCCTCCGGACAGCTCCTGTCCCCCAGGCCGTTTTCAACTTGGGAATCCAGCTCCTTGCCCTTCTCATCTGGGAAATCGTTACGAGGGGTCGCCGGAGATCGGCCCTGGCCCTCGTCCGCCTCCGCGAGGAAGCTTCACTGCCCTGGCTGGCAGCGATCCTTGCTGTAGCCCTCGCGTCCTCGGGCCTCGGCTCCTTTGGCAGGCAGACCAACCTGGTTTTCGGACTGCCCACCTGGATCCTCTCGTCGGCCCTTGGTTGCCTTGCCCTCGCGTTGACCTTTGCTCTCTGGAAGCGGCCGGCAACCATGAGTGCCACCCAGGTTACAACCGGGGAAAATCCCAGCTGTACCCAACTACCTTGATGTCCTGTCTGCTTTGCCCTAACCGTCTAGTGTCCGCCAGGCTTCCCGTCAGACTCTCGGATTGGCTTCCCGGCTGGCTTAAGCCAGAGGAGGGCGACGAGGGTTGCGACAAAGAAAAGCCAGGCCAGGATCTGGCTGAGGGAAGGGCTCGACGAGTAGCCAAAGAGGCCCTTGAGGAAGGAACCCACAATGCCATCCTGGTTGAGAGCTGGCACGGCTTTCCCCTCGATGGCGGGAAATATGCTCCAGACTTCCGCTACAAGAGGGGGCAGGATTCCCGCCTCTCCAAACTCGCCTGCTGCCCGTGCAAAAAGCCCGGCGCCGAAAAGGACGAGGATGAGGGTAACCGCGCCAAAGAGTCGTTTCAGCTCGGCTTTTCGGCCTGCGGTCGAGATCCAGAAGGCTAGTCCCAGGGCAAGGGCAATGCCGACGAGGCCGCTGACAAAGAGCCCCGAGCCGCCCTGCGACAGGCTCGCGCCGAGGTAGATGACTGTTTCGACCCCTTCGCGAAGGATGGAAAGGAAGACAAGGATCCCAATTCCCCAGGCTCCGCCAAGCGCTGCTCCAGAAGTCTCGGATTCAAGCCTGGAACCAAGACTATGGCTGCCTGTCCAGAGGATAAGGGTTGCCAGGAGAATGGCACCGAGACTCATCACGATGCCTTCGAAGAGCTGCTCTTCGCGGCCCTCGAACTGGCCGAGGAGGCGGATGAAAATCCAGGCTGCAGCCAGACTGGCTGCGATCCCGGCAACTAGTCCTGCCCACACCCAGGGAATGAGCCTGCGCTGTCCGCTCTTGCCGAGGACCGCCAAAACCAGGCCGAGAACCAGAAAGGCCTCGAGGCTCTCCCTGAAGGTGATGAGGATTGTCGCTCCCATGAATTCCTCCGGCTTTGTCCGTATCCTGCCACGTGCTGTCGCCTTCTGGCGTAACATAGGATACAGATAGAAACCATAAGAGGGCAAGCGGAAGAGTGTCAGAAGCTCCGCCAGTCGATCCTAAAGATCAGCCATGACCATCGCGGAAAGAGGCCGCCCGGCATCAATTGCAAGGTCGAAATCAGAACGCGCGCGGTTGTCGCCGCATACAGGGGAACCAAAGAGGAAAAACCTCGCGTTGAGACCCTTTTCCTTCTGGGCGACCGCGAAGGAGGTGATCATGGCTTTGACTTCTTCAATCCTGTCATGGTTTTCAGGATAGGGGGCAGGCTCTCTTCAGGTTATTGGACCGGACTCGGCGCGGAACATCGAAGCTTGCTGGGCGTGGTATAATGAGGTAGTATTACCGTAGAGGTACGACTATGAAGGTTACGACCAAGGGGCAGGTCACGATTCCCCAGGAAATCCGACGCAAGTACGGGCTGGAAGCTTCAGCGGAGGTCGAATTTGCGGAAGAGGATGGGAAGGTCCTGCTCAGAATCGCCCGGCAATCACCGTCCCGGGTCCACGCTCTTGTCGGGAAGGGCGACGTGATGATGAGCACCGATGAGATACTCGCCTTGACGCGGGAGGGCTGATGGCGTCTTTCCTGGTCGATTCGAGTGTTCTCCTCGACCTGTTTACTCAGGATCTTCGCTGGTTTGACTGGTCGGCCACTATCCTCGAAGAGGCCTTCCGTCAGGGCAATGTGGTGATCAATCCCGTCATCTATTCAGAGATTTCCGTCCGCTTTTCGCGGGTCGAGGATCTGGAGCTCACGCTTCGCCAGGCGGGTCTGCCCCTTGTAGAAATCCCTCGGGAGGCACTCTTTTTAGCCGGAAAGGCCTTTGTCGCCTACCGCAGATCCGGGGGAGCAAAAAGCTCTCCGCTGCCCGATTTCTTTATCGGTGCCCACGCCGCAGTGAGCCGTCTGATACTCATTTCCCGCGACCCCGCGAGGATAGCGAGCTACTTCCCCTCGGTGGAACTCCAAACTCCGGATAGAGATTGAGGCTAGGTTGCCCCCGCATGCAACCTCAGGCCAAGGGCGGCGATGACCCTGAGGATAGTATCGAAATAGGCGGCCATTTCCTCGGGAGTCCTGGGATGCTCGACGACATCGTACGTGGTAGTATTAGTTTTCGGTATGTGCTTACTCCTTCAGGCCTGGTCATCGCGAAGCGCATCAAGCCACATGTTCGCGATGAGCCTTGTTGCACTTTCGCGAGAGCAAGAGAGGAACTCCCGCGACACGACAACGAGGCCCGTCTGCTGACCGGGCTGGGGTCTGACCCTCAGGGCGCGTCATTGGCCAGGGAAGGGCCGACTACTGAATCATTGCGACAGAGGCAATATTCGTCTTTGTGGCGGTTAGCTTGGCGCTTGTGTCCGAGCTGACGTAATTGTACGAGAATGTTTCGCTTCGGCTGAAAAGAGCAGTTTGATAACCGTTTGGGCTAAAAGGGTATGAAAGCAGTGGTTGCCGAACCGATTGTTGGGCCAATCAGACTATGGCTGCCCGTCCACAGGATAAGGGTTGCCAGGAGGATGGCACCGAGACTCATCACAATGCCTTCGAAGAGCTGCTCTTCGCGGCCCTCGAACTGGCCCAGGAGACTGACGAAGAGCCAGGCTGCAGCCAGGCTGGCAGCAATCCCGGCGGCAAGTCCGACCCAGACCCAGGGGATGAGCCTGCCTTGGCCGCTCTATTTTGGGACCGCCAAAACCAGGCCGAGTACCAGAAAGGCCTCGAGGCTCTCCCTGAAGGTGATGAGGATTGTCGCTCCCATGGATTCCTCCGGCTTTGCCTGTATCCTGCCTGGCTCTGCGCTGCGGCATGCAAACGTAACATATGATACAGACAGGAAGCCCTGGAGGGCAAGCGCAGGCGGGAGGAAAGGCCGATTGCAGGCTACTGCGTCACAGCGGAGAGGCTCGTGCCTGCCTCCCTCTGGCCTGCCTGGCTCAGAAGCCATCGATACAGTGGGGAAACCGCGCGCCTCCCCAGGACCCCTTCAGTTCTTTTTTTATTGACATCCCATATCCCATACACTAGTGTGCCTTAAAGCCGGGCTTCGACGTTTGTGGAGGCGTTCAATGGACAGCAAGATTTCAGAACTGGCGAAATCCATCTATGCCGAAGGGGTCGAGAAGGCCGAGGCCGAAGCTGGTCGTATCCACAAGGATGCGGAAGAGAAGGCAGCACGGATTCTTGAGGACGCGCGCAAGCAGGTCGAAACACTGCTGGCTGAAGCGAAACACACTGCAGACGAGCTGAAGACCACGACAGGTGCTGAGATCCAGCTCGCAGGTCTCCAGGCCTTGGCTGGCTTGAAGCAGTCAATCGTGGACCTGGTGATGACCGCCTCTGTCGATGTCCCCATGAACACGCTCCTTTCGGATACCGCAGCCTTGAAGGAAATAGTACTGGCAGCTGTCCAGGCTTCAGGCAGCGCTGGAATCTCGCCGGAGCTTCAGGTCATCCTTCCCGCAAGCAAGAAGCAGGACCTCGATGGGATGCTTTCCTCAAGCATCAAGGGAATGCTCAGCGGGGGGATGGAGATCCGATACTCCGAGGGGTTCCAGGCAGGCTTCCAGATCGGCCCGAAGAACGGCAGCTACAAGGTGAGCATGACGGATGCGGACCTCTCCGAATTCTTCAAGTCATACCTCAGGCCCCGGACCCGCGAACTTCTCTTCGGAAAATAGGATGTCCGAATACGTCTATTTTGTAACCGGCCTCCCGGACATTACGCTCGACGAGACCCGGACCTTCCCCCTGTCCCTCGATTATTTCGACGAGGTCGCGGGCAGGCTCGAAGCAGCCGACAGGGAGCTCATGGCCATTGTCAGGCATCCCTTCGACAACACGAACCTTATCCGCGCCATGGAGGGGAAGCCCGACAGCTTTGACCCCAGAGGCGCCTTTCCCAGCGAAGAGATCGAAAACCTCCTCCGCGGGACCGAGTCCGGACCTGACTACATGGACGCATTCCTCAAGGCGAAGAAGGAAGGCCGTGCGCTGTTCCAGGGGCTCGGTGACGAGGATTCACTGGCCTGGCTCTTCCTGGAGGAGATGGAAGCCCATCCCAACGCCTTCTTGAGGGAGTGGTTCGCCTTCGATGCCGATGTGAGGAACCTCCTGGCCGGGCTGAGCGCACGCAGCCTCGGAACCGACCCTGGCCGTGTCGCCATCGGCAGTGGAGGGGTGGCAGAAGCGGTCGCAAAGAGCTCAGCTGCGGATTTCGGGCTTGCGTGGAGCCATCCCTGGGCAGAGAAGATCCTGGCTGCGAAGGGCCTCCTGGCACGTGACAAGGCTGCAGACCAGGTGCGCTGGGACAAGCTCGATGAGATCCGGACCTTCGCACATTTCGACGTGGCAGCGCTGCTGGCTTACGCCCAGCAGCTTTTCATCGCCGAACGCTGGCTGAAGATGGATCCTGCAGAGGGACGCGCGATGCTGGAAAGCCTTTCGAAGGGGCTGATCGACGGAGCCAAGGCGCTCATGCTGCGGGACGTGGATTCGAGCAAGCAAGGAAACGAGTCTAACTGATATGATATATGGAGTACCCAATGGCAACGCACGGTAAAGTGACGGGCATTGTCGCCAACCTGGTGACAGTCCAGGTCGATGGACCTGTCGGCCAGAACGAGATCTGCTACATCAATCTTGGCAGCGAGAAGTTGATGGCTGAGGTGATCAAGATCACTGCGGACCGCGCCTTTGTCCAGGTCTTCGAGAGCACGCGCGGTCTGACTGTCGGTTGTCCTGCGGAGTTCACAGGCCACATGCTCGAGGTCCAGCTCGGGCCCGGGATGCTCTCGCGCAAGTATGACGGCCTCCAGAACAACCTTGAAGCCATGGAGGGGGTCTACCTCCGCCGTGGTCAGTACACCGCGCCCCTCGACATCGAGGCTTCCTGGGACTTCATACCCCTCGTGAAGGCCGGCGACCTTGTCCGCGCTGCGGACTGGATCGGCGAAGTGGACGAGGGCTGGGTGAAGCACAAGGTGATGGTTCCCTTCAATCTGGAGGGAAAGCTCACTGTCGTGAGCGTTGTCTCTGCAGGGTCGCACAAGGCCGGGGATACCGTAGCTGTCCTGAAAGCCGCAGACGGTTCCGAGACCAATGTTTCAATGGTCATGCGCTGGCCCGTCAAGGTCGAGGTGCGTGCCTTCGCCGAGAAGGTGAGGCCCTTCAAGATCCTCGAGACGGGGGTCCGCTCGATCGACACACTCAACCCGATCGCCGAAGGCGGGACAGGGTTCATCCCTGGCCCCTTCGGTTGCGGCAAGACTGTCCTCCAGCACGCCATCTCCAAGCAGGCCGAGGCGGATATCATCATCATCGTGGCGTGCGGAGAGCGCGCCAACGAGGTGGTCGAGATCTTCACCGAGTTCCCCGAACTGGACGACCCGCGCACTGGCCGGAAGCTCATGGAACGGACCATCATCATCTGCAACACTTCCAACATGCCCGTTGCCGCCCGCGAGGCTTCTGTCTACACGGGCATGACCATCGCGGAATACTACAGGATGATGGGGCTGAAGGTTCTCCTTTTGGCAGACTCGACCTCCCGCTGGGCCCAGGCCCTCCGCGAGATGGCCAACCGCATGGAGGAGCTGCCCGGCCCGGACGCCTTCCCCATGGACCTGCCGGCCATCATCTCGAACTTCTATTCGCGCGCAGGCTTCGTCAAGCTCCACAACGGAAAGTCAGGCTCCATTACCTTCGTCGGCACCGTCAGCCCCGCAGGCGGCAACCTGAAGGAGCCGGTCACGGAGTCCACAAAGAAGGCGGCGCGCTGCTTCTATGCACTGGCCCAGTCCCGCGCGGACAGCAAGCGTTATCCAGCCATCGACCCGATCGACAGCTATTCCAAGTACCTGGAGTATCCCGAGGTGACTGGCTATCTCGATGCCAACATCGAGGACGGCTGGGTCGCCAAGGTGATGAGGCTGAAGGACATCCTCCTTCGAGGCAAGGAAGCGCGGGACCAGATCAACATCCTCGGAGACGACGGAGTCCCGCTGGAGTACCATGTCAACTTCTACCGCTCCGAGGTGATCGACTTCATCATCCTCCAGCAGGACGCCTTCGACAAGGTCGACGCCTCCACTCCGATCCGGAGGCAGCAATACATGGTCAACAGGGTGCTCGGGATCTGCGACGAGAAGCTTTCATTCGTCGGCTTCGAACAGGTGCCGGCCCTCTTCAAGAAACTGATCAACATCCTCAGGCAGATGAACTACCAGGAGTTCAACAGCGACCAGTTCCGCAGTCTGGAGTCAGAGCTGGACAGAGAGATCGCTGCCAGGAGGCTGTCATGAGCGGAGTGGTTTTCAAGCCGAAGGCCTTCCAGAAGGTCTATACGCGCATCGACAACATCACCAAGGCGACCTGCACGATCACGGCGCAGGGGATCAGCAACGAAGAGATGGCCTACGTCGACGGCCGCCCCGCCCAGGTCGTCAAGATCAACGGCGAAAAGGTGACGCTCCAGGTCTTCCCGGGCACCCAGGGCATCGCTACGGACGCCGAGGTTGTCTTTACCGGCAAGCCTCCCTCAGTCAAGGTGAGCGAGGAGATGCGCGGCAGGTTCTTTGACGCCTACGGACATCCCATAGATGGAGGCCCGGCTGTCGAGGGCGAAGAGCGGGAGATCGGGGGCCCCTCGGCCAACCCCGTCCGCAGGAAACAGCCTTCAGAACTGATCGCTACCGGCATCGCCGGCATCGACCTGAACAACACCCTCGTCACAGGACAGAAGATCCCTTTCTTCGCTGACCCGGACCAGCCCTTCAACCAGGTCATGGCTGACGTCGCCCTCCGCGCCAAGGCTGACGTCATCATCCTCGGTGGCATGGGAATGTCCAATGACGACTATCTCTACTTCAAGACCGTCTTCGAGAACGCCGGGGCGCTCAACCGCATCATCAGCTTCATGAACACCACCGAGAACCCGCCTGTCGAGCGGCTCCTCGTCCCGGACATGTGCCTCACGACAGCGGAGTACTTCGCTGTGGACAAGAACGCCAAGGTCCTGGTCCTCCTGACGGACATGACGCTCTTCGCTGATGCCCTCGCCATCGTCTCCAACCGCATGGACCAGATCCCCTCCAAGGATTCGATGCCGGGCTCCCTCTATTCGGACCTCGCCAAGATCTACGAGAAGGCCGTCCAGCTCCCCTCGGGCGGCTCCATCACGATCGTGGCTGTCACGACGCTTTCAGGCGGAGACATCACGCACGCCATCCCGGACAATACGGGCTACATCACTGAAGGCCAGCTCTACCTCCGCCGGGACACCGACATCTCCAAGGTGATCATCGACCCCTTCAGGTCCCTGTCCAGGCTCAAGATGCTCGTCATAGGCAAGAAGACGCGGAAGGACCATCCCCAGGTGATGAACGCCTGCATCCGCCTCTATGCCGACGCAGCCAACGCCCGGACCAAGCTCGACAACGGATTCGATCTCCCGGACTACGACAGGCGCTGCCTCGATTTCGCCAAGGAGTATTCTCGTTCACTCCTGGCCATCGACGTCAACATCGAGATCGAGAAGATGCTCGATACGGCATGGTCCC
>JBMOIK010000080.1:0-13236 GCA_049317365.1 Rectinemataceae bacterium
GCCCTTCATCGAGCGCAGCCTCGAGTTGACCGTCCGTGCCCTCGAGGATGCCAGGGTAGAAGCCACGGAAATCGACAGCCTCATCCTCTCGGGAGGCTCGAGCCGCATCCCCCTCGTACGGCGCCTCATCGAAGAGAGGCTCGGACTCCGACCCTCGGGAGGCATCAATCCCGACGAGATCGTGGCCCTTGGGGCGGCGGTAGAGGGAGCCTTGATGGCTGGCTCGGAGCGGCTCACGGTCCGAGATGTCGTCTCGCGCAGCTATGGCGTGGAGATCGATGGCGGTCGCTTTACCCCCCTCATCCGCAAGAACAGTCCAGTCCCCGCGACCCGCCAGCGCATGTTCACGACCGTCACCGACAATCAGGACTCGGTGGAGATCCATGTCCTCCAAGGCGAATCGACAGTGATCAGCGAGAACCTTTCCTTGGGTCGTTTTCTCCTTGCGGGCCTCCGTCCCGTGACTGCGGGCATGCCGAGGATCGCTGTCGACTTCACCATCGATGAGTCGAATATCCTCCACGTATCTGCCCGCGACCTCGAATCGGGGAGCATCCAGGCGATTACCATCGTCGATCTGGACAGGGGCAGCTCCGATGAAAGCGCCGAAGCCCTTGCCGGTAAGATTTCCGGGCTCAGGGCCCGGCTTGAGGAGCTCCGTTCAGGTGCCAAGGTGGAAGGAAGCCTCGACACCGAGGTTCAGGCAGCCATCGAGGGGGGCGCTTCAGTGGAACCCTCCCTCGGCGTCGACAAGCTTCGCGTGCTCCGGGCCGAGCTCGAGGGCCTCGTCGGCGAGCTCCTTTCCCGCGCTGTGAGGGCGCCGATGCGCGAAGCAGCGCTTCGGGAAGCCCCCACTCCCGTAGCCCCCACTCCCGTAGCCCCCACTCCCGAAGACACCGACGATACAGCTCCCGTCCACGCAGTCCAGCCAGCGGGCAAAAAAAAGGACAGGCGACGAAGGGACACTCAGACATGACGATAGAGACTGAGCCCTTCATCGATCCCCGTTCGGTGCTTGCCCTCGGTCCCGGAGCGGACGAGGGGGAGGTACGCCTTGCCTACCGTCACCTTGTCAAACGCTACCACCCGGATATCTCCGGAGATCCCTCCACCGCCAGCAGTTTCGCCAATGTCACCAAAGCCTACAAGGTGCTCATTGCCCTGCCGCTCTCCACCCTGCCCGGTGCAGGTGCCTCCAACCGTTACCGACGCGTCATCGAGGCCGGCGAAGATCTCTTCGCGCTCGGGCAGATCCTCGCCTCGGACCCCGACGATGGCGCCCGCTGCGAGGCAGCCAAGCGACTTGGCCTTTCTGGTCGCACCGCTGGCTATGTGTTCCTACGCAAGGCACTCTATGACAGTGACGAGCTGGTCGCTGCCCAGGCCGTTCGATCGGTGGCCCTCCTCGGTGCAATGCAGGCCGAGGGGGAGCTCGCGAGCCTCTACGGACGAGCTTCCAGCACACTCCGTGGACTCATCCTCGAGGTGGCCGAGGCTACCCTCGAGCCGGTTTTCAAGGGAACCCTCGTCGCGGCACGGTCTGACCCGGATTTTTCCCTCCGCGGGCATGCCCGGAGGATCCAGCTCCGCCTCTGAGCCTTGCATCGGGCTGCCGGCAGTAGTCCTGCTCAGCCATCCTGAGGCCCGCCCCCGGCGCTGGACTCGACATAGAGAAAAAGCTATATTAAGCCACAAGCACGCGGGACGGAAGAAACCCGTCCATGGAGGATTACATGAGCGAGCATCTTACCCTCGAAAGCTTCAAGACGAAGGTATTCAACTTTGAGGCGAACAAGGATTGGAAGTATGAGGGTGACCTGCCGGCCCTGATCGATTTCTACGCGGATTGGTGCGGGCCCTGCAAGATGATCGCCCCTGTCATCGAGGAACTCTCCACGAAATACGCCGGCAAGCTCCACGTCTACAAGGTCAATACCGAAGAACAGCCCCAGCTTGCCGGCATGTTCGAGGTCACGAGCATCCCTACCCTCTATTTCGTCCCCATGGACGGATCACCGCGCTACATCCAGGGCGCCCTTCCCAAGAAGGAGCTCGAGCGTGCGATTTCCGAGGTCTGCGGGGTCCAAGCCTAGCGAAATTGCTGGCATTTGGCCTGTTGATCGCTATGATTACCCCGCTCTGCATTTCTACGTGAAGGCAGGTTCGATCATTCATCGAGAGGTGAGCATATGGGTATCATGGCCTTGTTCACGAGGTTTCTCGTATCCCTCGGTCTGCTTTCAGGACCTGAGGGCTCTCCTACACGAGAACTCTCACTGCTCCTCAAGGACATCAAGAAGAATGGTCCCCCCTGGTACCGGCCCCTCAGGAATGTGATCGAAGCTGAGTTCGCTGAAAACCTGGCAAAGCTCCGGAAGGCAACCATCAACATGGCTACCCTGTTCCGCCTGACAATCTCGGGCGACAAGGCGGCGCAATTCCGAACCATCGACACCCTCCTCGCATCGATCATGAGTGCGAGGAATGTCTCCAGCGATTCCTTTTCCTTCGATGCCATCAAGCCAGAGGCCAGGGCTGCGGGTGGAGAACTCATCGCGGCCATGGATGAGATCTTCAGGGTACGGATGGCGGTTTTCAAGTCGCAGGAAGTCGAGGCCTTCAGGGACAGTTACAGGGTGGCGCTCAAGCTTGCCTCGCTCTGCGACTTCGATTATGAGGGCCTCCTCAAGTCCTTCTACAAGCAAGGCGTTGCACCCGGCGCCTTTGGCCCCTGCGTCGCCGACGGGGTGGTTGTCGAGTTGGCAGACCTCCGGTTCCTGATTGACGGCCTCATCGTCGACGAGACCCTCCTCGGCTTCCTCCTTGACCTTCTTCCCCTTGCGGGAGACCTCAACTATGAGGCCGCCGACCTGGAAGCCGATTTCCGCTCCATCTCCTTGATCATCAAGAATGCCATCCCCCCTGACCGGCTCGCCGCAGTCGCGCGCGCAGCCTCGGGAAATCCAGCCTTCAACCTCGGGCCCAGCTCCGAGGAAATGGTCGATCCCGCAGGCAAGATAGCCGCTCGGCTTGAGGCCGAATACAGCGAAAGCAAGCGTCTTTTCGTGGAATCCCAGGCCTCCGGGGACCTCGATCGGATGAAGAGGGCAGTCTTCGAAGATCGCGAGCTCGTGGCTGTCACCGGCTATACCAAGGAGATCTCCGGGCTCTTCGCGGGACAGGGGCTTTCGCCCCTCCGCTACTCCACCGCGCTATCGATAGTAAAAAGCTTCGGCGAATACTTCCTGCTTCCCTTCATTCAACCCTCAGTGGATGCGACCCTCCTCGGCATCGTGTTCACCGATCAGGAGTTCAGGCGCTCCTTCGCCCTTGCCCACAGCCAGTGCATAGCCGTCATTACGCAGGTCGAAACCCTCGAAAGCGATCACCTCTCACCCTCCGCCTCGCGCTTCCTTCCGATAATCCAGGCCATCGAGGGAGGGCACTTCGATGGCGTCGCCAAGTCCAAGGCCTTCCGTTCCATTGAGGACCATGAAAAGCGCGCTGACCGCATCCTCCAGGCGGCCTTCACCTCCTTCATGGATCTCCACTCCTCGATCGACACCCTGATAGCGGACCTCCGCTCGCGGCAATCGAAACTCGTGTCCAATGCCCTCCATGTCAGCCAGACCAAGCCGCAGCTCCTCTTCGATCTCGAGAGCGGTTCGAACCTTCTCGCTGACTGTGTCCGGCTCCTCCGCCACTTCGCCATCGACCTTTCAGAGGCCAAGCGCGCGGTGAAGACGCCGACGGCAGCGGAGAAGAGATAGGATTCAAGGTCAGGCCAAGTCCAGCACCATTCAAGGGGAATCCCGAAGGGCTTTGGGACGGGAGGCAGCCCTGCCGATCGGGAATAGCGTAACTACCCTTTTTTTTCCACGATCCTGATGTGCAGGTCCTCAAGCTGTTTCGCATCGACGTAATTGGGCGAATCATCCATCGGGCCCACGGCGAAGCTGTTCTTCGGGAAGGCGATGACCTCCTTGATGGAGGTCTCGCCGGCCATGAGCATCACCAGGCGGTCGAGGCCGGGGGCAATGCCGCCGTGGGGCGGGGGGCCGTACTTGAAGGCCTCGGTGAGAAAACCGAACTTCGTCTCGGCGTCTTTCTCGTCAAAGCCTACAATGCTGAAGACACGCTTCTGGAGCTCGGGATCGTGGATCCTGATCGACCCTGATGCCAGCTCGAAGCCGTTGAGAACCAGGTCGTAGAGGTCGCCCTTGACCGAGCCGGGATCCGATTCAAGGGTACTGTGATATTTTTCCTGGGGCATGGTGAACATGTGGTGGGCCGCTTCCCAGCGCTTCTCGTCCTCGTTGTACTCGAACATCGGGAAGTCGACGATCCAGGCGAACTCGAAACGCGCGGGGTCGCAGAAGCCGAGATCCCGGCCGAGTTTGGAGCGCACGGCCCCGAGGCCCTGGTTGGCGACCTTCCGCTTGCCGTCCGCGACCATGAGGATGAGGTCGCCCGGGCCTGCGCCCAAAGCCCCGAGGAGGTCGGTCGCAAGCGTTGAGTCAATACCTTCTCCCGCGAAGAACTTCGAAGCTCCTCCCTCGAGCCTGCCCTCGGCCCCTACCTTCATCCAGGCCAGGCCCTTGGCCTTGAAGATCTTTGCCGAGGCCTCGAGTTCCTCGATCTGCTTGCGGCTGTAGTCGGCCTTGCCCTTGACCACGAGGGCCTTCACTGCGCCACCGGCAGCGATGGCCTCCTTGAAGGCCTGGAAGGATGAGCGCAGCGCGAGCGTGCCGATGTCGGACATCTCCATGCCGAAGCGGAGGTCCGGCTTGTCGTTGCCGTAGAGTTCCATCGAGTCGTCATAGGCGATGCGTCTGAAGGTGGGGGGCAGCTCCACCCCGAGGGTCTTCCTGAAGACATGGCCCATCAGGCCCTCGACGAGGGCCAGGATGTCGTCGCGCTTGACGAAGCTCATCTCGATGTCTATCTGCGTGAATTCCGGCTGGCGGTCGCCGCGTGCGTCCTCGTCGCGGTAGCATCGAGCCAATTGGAAGTACTTGTCGAAGCCCGATACCATGAGGATCTGCTTGTAGAGCTGGGGTGATTGGGGCAATGCGTAGAACTTGCCGGGATAGAGGCGCGAGGGGACGAGGTAGTCGCGCGCACCTTCGGGGGTCGACTTGATGAAGGTCGGAGTCTCGATCTCGAAGAAGCCCTTGCCCGAAAGGTGCTCGCGCACGGCGAGGGCGACCTCGTGGCGCAGCCTGAGCTTGCGCTGCATCGAGAAGGAGCGGAGGTCGAGGTAGCGGTGGGTAAGGCGGAGGTCCTCCTTGGCGTCGCTCTTCTCGTCGATCATGAAGGGGAGGGTCTCGCAGCGCGAGAGGATCTGGATGCCCTCGGCCACGACCTCGATGGCCCCGGTGCCCATGTCAGGGTTCACCATCGCATCGGGACGCGCGCGGACCCTGCCGCTGATGGCGACGCAATACTCGAACTTGAGTTCCGCCGATGTGGCCTTGAGCCCGGCGGAGGCGTCCGCGTCTATGACGACCTGCGTCACTCCGTAGCGGTCGCGGAGGTTCAGGAAGGTTATGCCGCCGTGATCGCGGTGACGGTGTATCCAGCCGTTCAGGACGACGGATTTTCCGGCGTCGGCGACGGCGAGTTCGCCGCAGGTGACAGTGCGCTTGAGGTATTCCATGGTTTGGCGAGTGTATAGTTCAGAGGCAAATCAGGGCAAGGGGACGGTCGCATGAGAGCTTCAATGTGCTGGACAGCAGGAGTTCCGGCGGTTAGGATTCCGTCCTGCGGGGCGCTTGGGCTTCGGCTGCGGCCCCGCGAGATCCGTCTGCCGCGGGGACCTTGGGATGGGGTGCGCGGCACAGGGGAGGCAGCATGGAGCTTTCGACAGGACGATCCGTGGAATCGCGGCTTAGAGGCTGCGCGGCCGCGATCTTTTTCACCCTTGCCGCGGCGTTCGCGGCGCTGCCGCTTGTCGCTGAATCGGGAGTAGCGGCGCCAGCGGCGGCGCACCGGAGCCTTGCCAACGGGCTCGAAGTCTTCGCCGTGGAGAACGGGGCAGTGCCCCTGGCCACGATCTGCGTGGTCTTCAGGGGCGGGGCATCGGCCCAGGACAGGAGCAACGCAGGCCTCTTCCACCTCTACGAGCACATGCTCTTCGCCTCCAACGAGAAGTATGCGAACCAGGCAGCCTTCACCGCTGCGCTCAACGCGCTCGGAGTGCCGAGCTGGAACGGTTCGACCGGCGAGGAATATATCAATTATTACATTACCGTGCCCTCGGACAAGCTCGACGAGGGCGTGGCTTTCTGGTCCTGGGCCGTCCGTCACCCTGTCTTCGACCCGGTCAAGCTGGAGGCGGAAAAGGGCGTGGTGCTCAACGAGATCAAGGGCTACCACGCGGATCCCAACCAGGTCTTCTCCAATGCCCTGGAGTCGCGGCTCTACCCTGGGCAGCCCTGGCGCAAGAACATCGACGGCCCCGAGGCGAACATCCAGGCCGCCACCGTAGCGGAGCTCGAGAGGATGCGCTCCACCTGGTACGTGCCCGGCAACATGGCCATCCTCGTCGGAGGTGACGTGAAGGCCGAAGCGGTCTTCGCTTCGGTGTCGAAGTGGTTCGGCGACTGGAAAGGCGCTACTCCACCGGCTATCGGCGAGCCACCGCAGGGCGGCATCCCCGAGGGTGTCCGTGTCCTTTTCCGGGACTCCGGCTTCTACGACGGCGTCCACAATGTGCGCTTTTCCTGGCGTGGACCGGACGTCATGCGGGACACCAAGGACAGCTACACGATCGATGTCCTTTCTTTCCTGATGACCTCTCCCGTGGGGAGATTCAAGAAGGACCTTTCCGAAAAGGTTCCGACGATCTATGACCCCGAGTACATCAATTTCAGCTACCCGACATCGCGCGATGGCGGGACAATCACCTTCGACACCTTCATGCGCACCGGAAGTCCCGAGAGCGACGGTGCGATCCTGGACCGGGCGGAAACCCTCCGTACGGCGGTCATCGATGAGCTCGCCCTTGTGGCTGCCGATCCACAGGCCTATTTCGGCGCCGGGGAGCTGGCCAAGGCCAAACGCAAGCTCGTCGACAACAACCTCCTTTCGATGGAGAATCCGGCCAGCTTCGTCACGGGAACCCTGGTGTTCTGGTGGGCGGTGGCATCGAGCGACTACTTTTTCGGCTATGAGGGTAATTGTGACAAAGTCAGCTTCCAGGACATCGGCGACCTCCTCCGGAAATACATCCTGGACAAGGACTCGGGCATCGCGGTGCGCGTCTCGACCAAGGACGCGAAGAAGGACCAGGCGATGCAGGAACGGATCGGGGCCCTGAAATTCGAGCCCGTGACGGCCGCCAACGCCTTCTGGTGGACAAGGTGAGGGGGAAGCAGATGCAGAGATCCAAGAGTCCATTGTGGGCGGCCGCCCTGATCACTGCCCTGTTCCTCTCTGGCAGCCTCATGGCCTGTGCGGGGGCTCCCGCTCCGGCTCCGGAGCCGGGCTCGGCAGCAGCCACCGAAGCCGCCGCGCCTGCCCCAGCCCCCGAAGCTGCCCTGCCCGCAGCCGGAGCAGCCAAGGCTCCCGCACCGCTTCCTCCGCTGCCACCAGTGCCGCCCATGGAAAGCTCCACCCGGCAGGTACGTCTCGACGCCCTCGAATCGCGCTTTGCCCAAGGGGATGTCGGAGCCTTCGCCAGGGACAACTCGGCCTCCTTCACCTCATTCTCGCTTTCCAACGGCATTCCCGTCGTTGTCCGGAAGAACGACGCCAACCGCGTGCGCTCCCTTTCCATCGTGCTACGTGGAGGTTCCCTCATCGTGGAGCCCTCGCGGGCCGGGATGGAAGGTGTCATGCTCAGGACGATGGCCAGGGGTTCAGCGGCATGGCCCTATGGAAAACTGGCTGCCAAGCTCGACGAGACGAGCTCGTCCATCTCGGCCGAAAGCGCCTTCGAGCATTCCACCTACACCCTCACTACGATCGACCGCTATTTTGACGAGATGCTGCCCATCTGGGCAGGCACCCTCACCAACCCCTCCTGGGGTTCCACGGACTTCGACCGCGTGCTGTCCGACTCCAGGCTCGCCCTCAAGAAGAAGACCCAGGATCCCTGGCAGACCACGGCTCTCGCGATGAACAAGGTCTTTTTCGAGGGGCATCCCTACGCGTCCACGACCGATGGCACCACGGAGTCCCTGGCCAGCCTCGACCTCGCGACGGTAAAGACGCACTACGAGAGGACCTGGTCAGCCAACCGCCTCTTCGTGGTGGCTGTAGGCAATTATGATGTTCCAGGACTCAAGGCTGCACTCGAGGCCGTCTTCGGAGCGATCAAGGACAGGGATTTCCCCGTTCCGGTCGGCGCCGCGACCTTCGAGGGCCGCGTAAGGCCGGGTCTGATAAAGCAGGTCTTCCCTGCCTCCAAGGGCGTGGCCTATCTCCGCGCCGACTTCGCCGCCCCCGCGCCGACCGACGCGGATTGGCCAGCCAGCAGCCTGTCCATGCGGGTTCTCTCGGATCTCCTGTTCAATGTCGTCCGCGATAAATACGGAGCCGTCTATACACCCGGCTCATACATCAGGGCTTTTCCCGCCAACTATGGCTCCCTCACCGTCTTCAAGACCGACGTCCCCGGCAAGGTCAAGGCCTATCTCGACGAGGCAGTCGCAGAGCTGGCAGCGGGGAAGGCCATGAGCGTCGCCCCAGGTCCCGAGGAGGGAAAGACACCGAGGATGAGCCTCGAGGCAGTGCTGCCGACCTACAAGGCCCTCTACATCAACGAGACCTACCAGAAGATCGGGACCAACGCGGCCGTCGCAGGCGAGATCGCACGCTCCGTGCTGCAGTTCGGGGATCCGCGAGCCTGGCTCCTCGATGTGGCCCGCGTTTCGGCAGCCAGCGCAGACGAGGTCGAAAGGGCCACGAAAAAATGGCTCCTCGACGCTCCGGCGACCTGGGTCCTCCTTGGCCCCGAGGAGATGATCGCGCCCGTCGACGACGCTGCCTTTACGGGTTGGGGAGGGAAGTGAGGCCTGCCGCGCTGAAGGCGCGGAAGCAGTCCCAGGCGGGTTCGGCATGGATGTCCCAGAGGATGCTGTGCCAGGCGCCGGGGATCATCACGGTGCTGTGATTCGGGAAGAGCTTTTCGAGGAGGGGGACATTGTGGGGCGCGTCGACCACGCTGTCCCCCGTTCCCTGCATGAGGGTGAGCGGCGTGGAGAAGCTTCCCATGTCCGGCACCTGGTCCTGGAAGCGGATCAGTGCGCCTACCCAGTGAAAAGGCACACTACGTATGAATAGGGGATCCAGGGACGAGCGGCGGTTGAAGTCCCCGTCCCTGCTCGACCCTCCGGTCCGAGCCGGCAGCTCCCCGATGAGCCAGGAAAAGAGGGTGTAGCCGAGCAGCGAGGGTTCCCAGGCCCAGGAGCGGATGAGGGGAGCCTGGAAGAAGATGGCCTCGAAGGAGCCGGGCCTCTGGGCCTCCGCAGCCAGGATAGCCGCACAGCCGGTCGAATGCCCGACAGCGCGCCAGGGCTTCGGCCAGGCTTGCGAGTCCTCCGCCGCGAGCAGCGCTGCCCCGTATTCGCTGAAGTCCGCGATGTCCGCCCTCGCCCCCGAGGAAAGGCCGTGACCCGGCAGGTCGATGGCCACGACCCTCCACCCATCGCCAAGCAGTGTACGCACGAGGGGAACCTGCGTTCCTGCGTGCTCGAGGTAGCCATGGACGACGAAGGCCGTGCCGCGCGGCCTGCCTCGGTCAGACGCCGCTGCGCGGCCTGGAGCCACGCCACCAGGTTCCAGCGCAAACTCGTGGATGGCTATTGTGTAGGGTCCCGACCTGATGTGCGACCATTTCCAGTCGAGGCCTTCCGCGCCGTAAAAGGCGCGAAAGGAGGAATTGGAGGGATTCCACGCCGGGGAAAGGGGAGCTGCGGCGCAAGCCGTCGATGCAAGAAGCAGGAAGGCCATGGCAGCCCAGGATGGAGGGTGATAGGCCATGCCTCCATTCTATCCCCAGACTGCAGGCGGATCAACGCCGGGACTTCCCCGGCACTATCCTGTCCGCAAATGCGATGTCCAGCTTCTCGGTCTTTTCAAGCGCATCGGCGAGGAGGGGTCCCAGGTTCAGCGCTGCATAGGCGGCCTTTTCCCGCAGGAGGTTGGCCTTCAGCATAGGGTGCTGCGGGCTGAAGATCACGCAGCAGTCCTCGTAGGGGAGGACCGAGATGTCAAAGCTCCCTATCTCGCGGGCTATTCTAATTGTGTCTTCCTTGTCGGTGCCGACCAGGGGGCGGAGAACAGGGAGGTCGGTGGGGAACTGGGTAAGGCGGAGGTTCTCCGCTGTCTGGCTCGCGACCTGGCCGAGGCTCTCGCCGGTGATGATGCAGGTATCGCGGCGACGGAGGGCGTGGGTATGGGCGATTTCCATCATGGCAGCGCGCATCATCAGCGTTGTGAGGTCCTCGCGTGCGCCCTTCTTGATGGCCAGCTGTACCTCGGTGAAGGGCACGGTCCAGAGGCACAGGCCCCCCGTGTAGGCTGCCAGCACGCGGGCAAGATCCTTTACCTTTGTGTGGGCCTCCTCGGAGGTGTAGGGCCAGGCGTGGAAGTACATGGCGTCAAGGGCAAGGCCGCGCCGTGCCATGAGATAGCCGGCGACCGGCGAGTCGATGCCGCCCGACAAGAGGAGGAGACCGCGGCCCTGGGTACCTACGGGCAGGCCCCGCTGCCCCTTGGTCGCGTCGCCGTAGACAAAGGCCTTGTCGCGGATCTCCACGTGCACCTTGAAATCGGGACCGGTCAGCCTGACCTGGGTCTCCGGGAAGGCGGTGAGAATGGAGTGGCCGAGATCCCTGCCTATTTCAGATGAATCCTTGGGGAAGGATTTGTCGGATCTCCGCGACTCGACCTTGAAGCTGCGCTTGCCGCTGGCTACCGCGAGGGCGGCGGTCTCGAGGGCTGCCTTCTCTATCAAGGCAAAGCTCTTTTCGCAGCGATGGGTCTTCGCGAAGCCGTTTATGCCAGGAAAGCGAGACAGGATGCCCTCGACCTCGGTGGAACGCCCCGCTTCGACGACGAGGAAAAAGCGTCCGGGCTGGTATTCGATACGGTGGCGGATCCCGGCGAGGCGGTCCTTCAGGCCCGCGCGGAGGCGGTTCTCGAATTCCCGGCGGTTGCCGAGCTTGAGGAGGATCTCGCCGACCTTGATGAGGTAGAGTTCGTCCTGTTCCACATATGACTCCAATTGCTTGCTATATTCAGGCCCGGAGGCGGGGATGGAAGACGGCGACAGCCTCGAGGAAGATTCCGATGTCATCGTCGGTCGTGAGGCTGCCGGTGGAGACGCGGATGGCGCCGAGGGCGAGATTCCCCTCGAGTCCCATGGCCTCGAGGACAGGGCGGCCCTTTTTGCGGACATTGGAAGAGCAGGCCGAGCCTGTGGAGACGGCGATGCCCCCGGCGTCGCCGTATGAGTCGAGGGCCCGGGCCAGGACCTCTCCCGACAGGCCCGGAAAGGCCGCCGACAGGATGTAGGGGGAGAATCGCGGATCGCCCGGCCTCCGGCCAAGGGGAAGGGGAATTGCCCCAATTGTGAGGAGTCCCTCGATGAGCCTGGCCTCGTGGGCCCCTGCCGTCGCGAGGCCGGAGGCGAGCCCGGTGACGGCGGTGGCCGCCGCCCTCGAGAAGGCCCAGGCGCCCTGGAGGCTCTCCGTGCCTGGGCGGACCCCCCCCTCCTGGCCTCCGCCGGCAACGAGGGGTTCGAAGGCACGGGCCACCGCCTCAGAGAGCCAGAGGGCGCCGACGCCCTTCGGTCCCCGGATCTTGTGCGCCGAAAAGGCGGCGAAATCGACCTCCAGGACTGCGGGCTCGAAGGGTATCTTGCCGAGGGCCTGTATCGCGTCGACATGGACGCGGACCGTCTTCCGATGGGACTTCGCCGCGACATCCTTCACCGCTCCGATTATCCCGGCGATAGGCTGGATGGCTCCGGTCTCGTTGTTGACTGCCATGACGCAGCAGAGCGCCGTCTCGGGGCGGAGGGCCAATGCGATGCGGCGGGGTTCGATCAGGCCGTCAGGACCCGGATCGACCCAGGTCAGGTCGACGCCAAGCTTACCGAGGTTCTGGAGCTGTTCATGGATGGCGGGATGTTCGATGGAGCTGGCGACGACGTGGGGCCTCGTTCCATCGCGGCCGGCCTTGTTGAGGAGGGCCAGGAGGGGGATCGCATCAGCCTCGCTCCCCGAGCCGGTGAAAACGAGCCTGCCCTCCGCGGCACCCGCACCGAGGGCTCCGACAAGGCGGTGTCGAGCCTCCTCGAGCTTGGCCTTGGCGGCCTTTCCTGCGGCGTGGGAGCTCGAAGGGTTGCCCGGGAAGGCCAAGGCGAGTTCTGCCGCCTCAAGGAGGAGTCCTGAGTCTGGAACTGCAGTAGCGGCCCAGTCGAGATAGGTCATGGAAACCCGATCGAGGCGATCAGGTGGAGTAGCGGCCGTCGGGAATGCTGCCGCATTCGCTGCCACTCTCCGCGAAACTGTGCGACAGGTAGAGGGCGCAGTAGCAGTGCCCGTGGCCTTCGATGTCGGCACGCGACCAGGCACAGGGACAGATGGACTTCGTGTCCGTCTCGCGGCTTCCCTCGCTGTCCCTGCAGGGACAGAGGAAGTAGCCATAACGGTTCCAGTTGACCATGAGGCCCTCAAGGAGGCTTGCAACGAAGTCCTCGTCTGTATTGAGGGCCCAGCCCTGCTTGGCCGACACCATCGTGGCAAAGGTCCGGACCTGCTCGAGGCTCTTCTCAGCGCTCATTCCCGGCATTTCAGGAGCCTACGCCGAGGCTGAGCTTCCAGTCCGGTTCGATGAAGCCCACGAGTACGTCCTTGTCATCGATCACTGCGAAGGGAAAGGCGACGTCCTTGCCGAATTGTGCCTTCAGTTCGGTCTTTACCTCGGTCTTCCTTGCCAAGGGTATATGGTCGAGGTGGATGTAGCGGAAGGAAAAGCCCTCGCGCTCAAGGAAGGCAATGGAGCGCTTGCAGAAGCCACAGGTCGAGAGAGCGTAGACCGTGATGGCGGGAATCTTCCGCTGTCCTTCGACCTTTGTGTATTCAAGTTCCTCGAGCATCATTCTCTCCTTCCATCCTGGGAAACTCCGGTTCCGTCGGTCTGGCGAGTATAGCTGAGCTTGGGTCCCCGGGTGAAGCGGATCGAAGGCTCGCCTTGAAGAATGCATGCCTATGGGGCTAGAGT